>DATDVX010000082.1:0-4380 GCA_035289885.1 Candidatus Nanoarchaeia archaeon
GACGTACAAATTGCGCAAAAGAATCTTGAAAGAAATCAATAGTTGGTGATTAATTTCTCTTGTAAGTCCCTCTCTCCATGAAAACCTTATGAGTCTTTACAGCCACGCCTTCATTGATGTTCATCATCTCGTCAGAGTCCATCCTAGCGATGCCCAATCCAATGAACTCGTCCTTCAAGGTCATTATCGCGACGAAATCCTTCGCTTGTATGTCGTCCGTAATCTTGCTCACTCCTGCCGCATAAACTTCAGCCCCATTGCAGATGTTATCAACTGCATTGTCAAACACCCACACTTTTTTCATGTTCTGTATCGCGAACTCGAAAGGCTTGATGCCGTTCCTTATCTCTTTCTCCTCCTTGTTCTCGTTGTAAAACGCAAAAGCGTCTGCTATATCCTGCATGCTCACCGAATTTTCCAGCAGGAATGGTCCGACTTTAGTTCTTACCAACTGCGCCATGTGCGCTCCGCTTCCGATTTTCAAGCCGAAATCATGGATCAGTTTCCTAACATAGGTTCCAGCCTGGCATCCGACCTTGAACAGCACATTCCTCCCGTCAATCTCCATTATGTCGAAGTAATAGATGTGCCTTGTTCTTTCCTCTCTCTTCACTGCGGATTTCACAGGAGGCAATTGCCTTATGTCGCCTAAGAATTTGTCTCTTGTCTTCATTATCTCTTCTGCAGTATAATCTGCATGAAGGTACATCATTGCAACGTATTCTTTTCCAAGAGGCAATAATGTTTGCACAATCCTTGTTGCTCTCTCCAGGGCAATCGGCAGAACTCCAGTAACTCCCGGATCCAACGTGCCTGAGTGCCCAGCCTTGTCGAGCTTGAGGATTTTCTTGACGTAATCAGTAGCCAAGTGGCTCGTCGGCCCGTCAGGCTTGTTGAGGTTTATGCACCCGAGCTTTATCAGCTCCTCGACGCTCCTTTTCTCAGGGCTGCATCCCATAGAATGATCAGCGGGCATTTCTTTCTTCACAAGAATCTTCCTTTCATCTGTTTCATAGGGCAGTTTGCTTTCCATAAACTTACCGCTCAGGAAACTGTTTATAAGCTTTTAGAAAACAACTCTCTTATGTCGGAGTGTGTTTCCTCTTCGTTGAGCAATCTGCAGAATTCAATGAAATAGTTGGCATCCTTGCTTTTTTGGCGTTTATGGCGATTACCAATACCGCAACATATTCTTCATATATCAAGTAGTAAAGGTGATAATTGCGTTTCACTCTCTTCTCCCTGAAGAAAGGATATCTCAATTGCCTACTGACATGAGGCTTAATCATAAGTTGTTCAAGAATGCCCGGAATGAAAACCTGCACAGAGTTGTTGACCTTCTCAAGATCTTTGCTGAATGAATCGCTCATGATGACCTTATACATCTCTGCCTTAGTTATCTTAATTAATATAAGAAGTTCTATCGATTTTCCGGAAAATTTGCAGCGTTAGAATTATTTTTTCTTCTCGTTAATCGGCTTCTGGTCTCTTCTGAAAGTCTCTTTCGTCGCTGCGACAGATCCTGCTTTCTTCGCTGCTTCGCTTGCGACGCCTGTCACAACAGGTTTCCTGCCTTCATTCTTCACCAACGGCTGCTCGAGCGCTTCTTTCTTTGCCTCGTCCTTCTTTTCAGCATCCTGCTCTTTCTTGACGTCTTCTTTAGTGACTTTGATCGATTCTTTCTTCAGTTTCTCCTCAACCTTGACCTCTTCCTTGGGAGCGTTTATCCATTCGGCCTTGACAATCTCCATGTCCTTGTCCTTTATCTTGACTTTTTCTGTCCATGTCCTTACTTCTATCTTGTGAGGCGTGTTTTTCCTTCCGCGCTCATGCAATTTCATGTTCAGGTGTCGCCCAAGCTTCACAATCTCGTTCTTCATGTGCCTCTGTAGGAATTGCCTGACAGTCTTGACAGCCTTGGAAGTGTGCTTGTACTTTGGCACTTTCGCCATTTCCTTTCTTAGTGGGATTATGTATGTTCTTTCAACCATTTTATACCTTTATCTTGGTCCTTCTCCAGGATCTCTTTATGTGAGTATGCCTTCCGGGATGGACCTTTGTTCTTCCGTATATCTTTGGCACTGTCCAGAAAGGAGCCCATTTCGTCTGCTTCCTTTTCTTTGCGAGCCTCTGCTTCTTTCCCGGTGACTTTATTCGTGCCATTTTTTATTTCCTTGTTAGCTTGAATTCTTTTTTCGGTTGCTGTAATTGCATCAGTATGTTCTTGAACTGCTGATCTGTTATCTTTTCCTTGAGCTGGTTGTTCTCAACCGCTTGCGCGATTATCATCACGGCCTGAAGCGCTTTTTCAGGATGCGCGCTTTTCAGCGCGCCGTATCTGGCGATTGCCTCTGCGCTCATGCAGCCCTTGGCTTTCGCCTCAATCATCGCTATCTGCTGTTGGAGTTTTGCCTGCTCTTCTATCTGCTTTTGGTAATCATCCTCGTTCATTTTGCTGTCTTGTCAAGCAGGCTCTTGCCTTTCCCGGTGATGGCCCTGCCCTTGTGGACGTCTTTCGCAACCTGCTTGATGTATCCGTTCTTCTCAAGCTCTTGCAGCAAGACCCTTATGATCTTCCTTGAACCCCGGTAGTACTTGTTCGGCTTGTGACCCCTGTTCTTCAGGCCGCCGTACTTGACTGACAGCTTGTTGACTCCTATAGGACCATTGAGGTATATCTTCCTCAATATCGATGCAGCCCTCGCCCACCACCAGTCGTGGTCAGTCGGAGGTCTTTCCCTTGCAGGGCTGGTCTTAGCGAACTTGGCCCATTCAGGCATCGGTATCTCTGGCTTCAGCTTCTCTGCGACCCTTTTTATCAGGGTATTCGGATTGATATCAAATACGCTCATTTTTAAAGGAAGTTGGTAAAAAAGGCTTTTTAAAGGTTTCTATGATATCCTTAAATATCATCCCAATAAGCTCAGATTCAATGGAACGCGTATATAAGCCTACAAGGGTCGTAACGTATTACAGCACTAGCGACAGGCTTGACAATCTTTTTGCCAATCAATCACTGAAGCCACAAGGACAAACATCGGTGCCGAAATACAGAATGCTACTGATGGCGAGTGTTATGCAAAAGACCCTTTAAACGGGGTCGCAGAAAAGGTAACCATCAACGAACTTAACATTCTTTGCTGCTAATCAATCAGGTTTTAAGAAGCCTTCTTCATTATCTTGCCTTCTCCAGGCGGCAGAGCTTGCATCACGTCATCAAGGCTAACCTCGGCATTTGCCAGCTTGGCAAGCTTGTATTTCAGGTCTTTTGCTATGTCGCTTTTCTTTTCGCTTCCCTGCTTTATCACGAAGAAATGCTTGCAGTGCTTCTTCACAGCTTCAACTGGCCCGCCCATAACCCTCCCGTTCTCAAGCAATCCTATTCCCTGCTGCACCAGCCCTTTCAGGAACTTCCTTGGCCCATCGACATTGAAGCTTCCCTTCCCAAGACCATGGTCTTGCTTCAGCTGGTTCGGCTTGACGTAGAATACATCTGATGCTGCCAGTCCCTGGTTCCATGCTTTCGAGTTTGCCGCGCAGAATTCAGCAGCTTCGTTTATCTCCTGCTCTGTTATCTCTTTTTTCTCGGCTTTTATCACGACAAAAGGGCTTCCAGGCATTTCAGTGTGGAAAACAAGGTCATCATCTTCTGTGTATTTCTTCACTATGATGTCATTCGATGTCGCGTCTCTCCCGCCGATCACTATCTTCCCTTCGGAGCTCTTGTACCACCTGAACCTCTCGTACCATTCCTTCTTCCTTTCAACTTTTATTTCCTTGGGCTTTTCCCTGGCTTCGAAGTTCTTTATCTTCTCAAGCGTTGCTTCATATGCCTTCTTGGCTCCTTCGATCTTCTTCCTGGAGTGCTTCGCCCTTTCGTAATAGAACGCGGCATTCTCCTGCACTGATTTGTGGATGCTTATTGTGACCTTCATATTTCGTGGATGAGCTTGCGCAGCTTTTAAACCTTTACCTCAACATAGCCTTGCCTCACTATGGCATAAGGCGTTGTCGTTGTATCTACTATTGTCGATGGCTTTCCTCTCAGCTTTTCTTCTTGGACTATCATCCCGTCAATCAGGTCTGAGAATTTTTCTTCAATTTCCTCTTTATTCTTACATGCTTCTTCTCCTGAGAAATTCGCAGACGTCGTTATCAAGGGCAACTCAAGTTTTCTCGTCAGGAATTCTGTTATGTTGTTCAAGGCTGACAGGCATACCTTGTCTTTCGTTATGTAATCCGGGATTGTTTTCTTCTTCTCAACGATTATGCTCACCAACCCCGGCCAGTATTTCTTGATTATCTTTCCAGCCACAGGATTTATCTTTCCGTATTTCACAGCGTTGTCCTTGTTCGCCATTATTATGAACTTCTTCGCTG
>DATDVX010000083.1:0-2051 GCA_035289885.1 Candidatus Nanoarchaeia archaeon
ACTCTATTCAAATACATACCGACAGGCGTCGGCTGCAAAGGCCTTGTGAAATTGAACAAGAACCAATTTGAAAATGTGATGAATGATGGCGTGAAGTGGTGCGTTGAGAACGGATATGGCGAGAAAAGTGATATGGAGAAGACTGAAAGTCATGGAAAGATACCATGGGCGGATGCTTCTGTTGTTTCGCTGAAAGCCGCGTCAAGAGGAATCAACCAACTTGGAACATTGGGAAGCGGGAATCATTATTGCGAAGTCCAGGTAGTGAAGAAAAACAACATCTACGATGAAGAGATTGCCAAGAAATTCGGGTTGTTCGAAAACCAGGTAGTAGTGATGGTCCACTGCGGCTCGAGAGGCTTTGGGCATCAGATCGCAACTGACCATCTCAAGATATTTGACAATGCAATGAAGAAATACGAGGTCGAGGTTAGAGACAGGGAACTATCCTGCGCTCCGTTCCAGAGCCCAGAAGGACAGGCTTATTTCAAAGGGATGGCATGCGCTGCGAACATGGCCTTCGCTAACAGGCAAGTCATAACACATAGGATAAGGGAAGCGTTCAGGGATGTCTTTGACAAGAAAATAAAGGACATGGACATGAATCTCATCTACGATGTCGCACACAACATAGCGAAAATCGAGGAACATGTAGTGGATGGAAAGCGAGGCAAATACCTCGTGCACAGGAAAGGCAGCACTCGAGCCTTTGGCCCTGGAAATCCTGAATTGATTCCAGAATATCAGGAAACAGGGCAGCCGGTTATACTCGGCGGAAGCATGGAAACCGGTTCGCATCTGCTGGTTGGAACGCAGAAGGCCATGGAAGAGACTTTCGGAAGCACTGCTCATGGATCAGGAAGGATAATGTCAAGGACTCAGGCGAAAAGGGATTTCAGCGGAGATACATTATTGAAGAGCATGAGGGAAAAGGGAATCTATGTTAGAAGCGTCAGTATGCATGGTTTGGCTGAGGAAGCTGGAGGGGCGTACAAGGATGTTGATGAAGTTGTTGAAACTCTGCATAATTCAGGGATCTCGAAGAAAGTGGTTAAGCTGATTCCTGTTGGGAACATTAAGGGTTAGTAGTTCCTATAAATCCAGAAATAACTAAATTTTTATATACACACATTTAACCTGCTAATGACCATGAAACGATTGAAAAGAGCCATGTACGGCTTCGCAAGCGATGTCTGGGATTACGTAAGAGACTTTTCTAAAACATTTTACTTTTGCTTCACGCGCCCGCATAAGATCCATTTCTACATGGTATTGTCTGCCCAGAGCCAGATATTAAAGACGGACCTTGAAGAAGCTCGCAATGCCAATGAGCACCTGCTTGGAACTGATCCTCAAAATTACACAAGTCAACAGAGAAGGTATGACCAATTGCTAATATCACTTCGAGCGCACTACGAAGATACCACTTCGTTGCAGAAGTTCATCAAGAAGCACAGAAAGAAGCCTGAAGTAAAAAACCTTGAAGATCTGCTGGTAGGGCTAGAAAAAGAACTATTCTTCGACTTCTCGAGGCTGGAGCAAAATGACATACAAATTCCTTGAGAACGTCGCGATAGCAGACGCTGCCTTTGAAGCTGAGTCCAATACCTTGAATGGACTTTTCGAAGACTGCGCCAAAGCGACTTTCGAGATAATGGTCCCTGACCTGAAGCAAGTCGATGACAAGGAAGCGAAGGACATCGAGATTGAGGAGGAATCTGTTGACAAATTATTGTACAGCTTCCTGGAAGAGCTGATATACCTGAAAGACGCGGAAGCCATGTTGTTCAGCAAGTTTGAACTTAATGTTACAAAGAACAAAGTCAGCGGGATAGTCTATGGAGAAGGGATAAACCCGAAGAAACATGTTTTAGGAAGCGATGTCAAGGCAGTAACATTGCACAAGTTCAAGGTCTGGAAGGAAGGATTGAAGTGGAAGGCTATTGTGGTGCTTGACATATGAGCGACTATTTCACCCCAAGCGGAAAGAGAAAATCAAAAGCAGACAAGAAAGCCAAGGCAAGATACACGAAATACAAGAAAGGCGGGCA
>DATDVX010000084.1:0-8713 GCA_035289885.1 Candidatus Nanoarchaeia archaeon
CGCTCCTAACCAGGCGAATGCGACTGCTGTTTCTTATAATTTCACGAGCATTCCGGTGTATTCGAATTCAACTGGACTTGTCGGGTTGTGGCACTTTGACAATAGAAGCGCTTACGGGGAGAACCAGACATATGCGTTTGACTTCTCCCAAAGGAACAATAACGGAACTTTCAAGGGAGGAATAGCTGTAAATGATAGTACGCAAGGTTGTAAATTCGGTAGTTGCATATCACTGGATGGTTTCGCTGACTTTGTTGCAGTTGGAAATACTGAAAGCTTGAATACGACTGGAAACAAGACTGCTTTAACAATTATGGCGTGGATAAAGCCAGCAAATAATATCTCAGGTTTCCAAAAAATAGCAGGTGGCGGAGGTTCTTATGACCTTTATACTCAAGCTACAAATGAGTTGACAATCTACACAACTGGAATCAGCGGTATAGCTAATCCTGTTGTCTCTTCTGACAATGTGCTCACTCCGCTCGTATGGAATCATGTAGTTGCAACTTGGGATGGTACTACAATAAAGTTATATGTCAATGCAGTGTCTGTGGAAAGTGGAGATAATGTTGCCAGTGGAGGTAATTTTAGTTCGAGTTCTTTTAACTTCACTATTGGTAAAAATGCTGAGTCGAATATTGAGTATTTCAACGGCACGATTGACGATGTTGCAATCTTCAACAGATCCTTAAGCGCTTCAGAAGTTAAAGACATATACCGCGCAGGAGCCTATACCTATTACTGGTATGCAAATGCTACTGCTTCAGACGGGATAACAAACAAGTCTGACACAAGAGTATTGAATGGCATACAGGCAAACATCGCGCCGAACACAACAAACATCAGCCTAAGCCCTTCATCTCCAAATACTTCAGACACGCTTAACTGCAGCTTCATAGTATCCGATGCAAATTCAGGGGATCCATTGGCAGCGAACATCTCGTGGTACAATGGAAGCACACTGTCGGAATCAGCAAACATCTCAGTGACAAATGGAACTTTAGCTTCAAGCACATTGATAGCGGCCAAGCAGGCGAAAGCGGAAGTATGGAACTGCACTGTGACCGCTTGGGATCAATATGGAGCTGGAAATGCCAACTCAACCACCGTAACAGTTGTGAACTCACCACCGGCGCAAGTCACCTTATCTGACCCACCTGATGGAAATGTCACAAGCGACAGGTCACCAAACCTCTCATGGAATGCAGCTACAGATCCAGACAATGACCCTATCAACTACACAATAAACATAAGCTGCAACGGAGGCTGCACTTCAGACAACAGGTACACCAACTCGACCATAATCTCTCACATAGCAAACCCTGACCTGAAATTCTTCGGGGATGACGGATACAACTACACATGGAGCGTGCTTGCCCATGATGGAGCCTCGAACGGGCAGCCTAGCACGGCAAGGAACTTCTCGGTGGCAGTGCAACTGCAGCTGTCCTTGGGAAACGCGACAATGCTGTTCGGCTCCTTGGCAGTAGGAGCGACCGATGACACGACAGATGACAGCCCACTGCCTTTCAACGTCTCGAATGACGGAAATTCAATGATAGATGTCAATGTGACAGCGACGCCAATCTTCAACAGCTCTACATCGATGACTTACGATGGAAAAGTCGATAACACGACCGAAACAGGGTCGTTCAACTGGTCAAGGAGCACGACAACATTCACAGCGTTCTCCACAATCACGAACATAACAATCGCCCACCTGAACTACAGCAATTCGACAGACTCGGCAGAGGTAGATGTCAAAGTAGTAGTGCCACCGGACGAGCCTTTCGGAAACAAGACATCAACAGTCACGTTCACAGCTGCGTATGTTGGTACGCCAGGATAAACCATGAAACACGACAAAAAACACATGCGGGAATGGATACTTGTAGTGAATGCTGTGCTGATACTCGGAGTAGTGCTGTTCTTCACGAACATTCCAGTAACGCCGCCAGACAACCACAAGACAACAGCCAGAGAGATATCTTTCGAAGTCCTCGGGGCTGCAGACGCAATAACGCTTGATGACAATGCAGACTTCACGAGCCCTGTAATCATTCAGAGGCCTTTCAAGATACTTCTGGAACCAGGGACATACTTCTGGAAGGCCGGGATAAGCAAGGTCAACACCTTCATGATTGAATCTGCGGTTGTTGTGACAACAAAAGACGACGGCGAGGACGTGAAAGTGAAGAACGTAGGCAATGTCGACATTTCCCTGAGCTTCAAGGAAGGGAGCCTGCTCACAGGAAGGGCAGTGCTCGGCGTAGGCGAGAGCCTGAAGACAAAATCACGAGGGAACATAACAGCGGAGCAAAATGAGTAGAAAAGCAATCTTTGGAAAATGCATGATCCTTGTAGTCATGGCTATCTTCCTAACACAATTGACTTATGCTATAGGTATCGGGCCTGGAAGGACAACAATAGACTTCGCCTCAGAGCTTGAAAAAGAGATAGCATTCACGATATATAACAACGAGCAGAAGGAGATAAAGGCTCTGATAACCATAGAGGGAGAGCTTGCAGAATATGTCTCTGTGAATAAATTATTGGTTGATTTCAAGGCAGATGAAGCGAAGAAGGACATGACCTACAAGGTGAAGCTGCCGAAGACATTCGAAAAGCCTGGAGAGCACACAGCCAGCATAATAGCCACGGAATTGCCATCAGATCTGGAAGCAGAGGGAACGTACATCGGAGCGACAACAGCTGTTGTAACCCAATTACTGGTGAAGGTGCCTTACCCAGGGAAATACGCCGAGGCGAGGCTGGACATAAGCGAGGCCAGTAGCGGGGAAACAGTGAACTTCATTGTCCCGGTTTACAACGGCGGCAATGAAAAAATTTTGAGAGCGAGCGCCATAATAGAGATATTGGGTCCAACCAATAAAGTCATAGCGACGATAAAGTCGAATGAGATAAGCATTGAGCCAAAAGAGAGGAAGGAAGTCGTCGCTGGATGGAAAGCTGACGCAGAGGCTGGAACTTACCATGCTGTCGCGACAGTGACGTATGATGGAAAAGTAACGACTGCAGAAAACAATTTCGCTGTCGGAAGCTTGCAGGTAAACCTGAAAGACGTCAACGTCAAGAACTTCAACTTAGGAGGCGTGGCGAAGTTCAACATTCTAGTCGAGAACAAGTGGAATGAAAACATAAAAGACCTGTATGCGCAATTAATAATAACGAATGCAGCTGGAGATGTTTTAGCGGACGTGAAGTCAGCCACTGTGGAGATAGCCTCGCAGCAAGAAGTCGTTCTGAACACTTTCTGGGACACAGAAGGCGTTGAAACCGGGAATTACAACGCGAAAGTCATACTGCATTTCGCAGGGAAATCAACTGAGAAGCTGATGAACACTGAAGTGACGATAAATGACATAAAAACCAGCTTCGCCGGAGGACCGACAGCGCAGGTCATAGGAGTGAGCGACGCAGGGATGAAGCAGAGCTCGATATTCATGCTGGCGATACTAGCCTTGATAGTGATCAACATAGGGTGGTTCGTGTACTTCAAGAAGATCAGGAGGAAGAGCCCCTAGATGGTATACCAGAAATACGTGACGCGGAAAGGAGCGAAGATCGGGCCCTATTACTACACTTCGGCACGGATGAAAAATGGCGGAGTCAAGAGCATCTACCTCGGGAAACTATGCTCCCTTGAAGAGGCCCAAGCACTGGAGAAAATAAAACTTGCGGAGCACAAAGCGAAACCTTATACTCCTAAACGGGGATTAGGGGCGAGAGAGGGTAGGTCCCCTCTTTCCTCTAATTTTATATCCAACCTGATCAGGAACAAACCAGGAGACGAGCATCATACTCAGCTGATTAATTTAGTCCTTATAGCATTTGCACTGATAATAAGCATAACCGCGTTCTCAAACCTAGGGAACCTGACATCGCAAGGGCTGACAGGTCTTACAATCTTCCATGAAGACACACTTTATGTCGTCAACCAGGATAACCTTGTCGGGAGAAAATACATCGAGACTAGCAATGATGTTCTAGTCGGGAAATTAGTGAACAGCGTAAGGCTGGATAACATCACAGAAGGGAATATAGTAAACATCAAGAAGATAACAAATTATATCCAACCTGAAAACATCGAATTCTCAGAAGTCTACGCCTTCAACAACGAAGTGAAGGCTGATGAAGCGACTTTCAAGGATTCTGCCAAGGGAACAATATACAGATGCGAATTCTTTGATTACGACAGTGAATTATGCCTGAGCTCATGGCAGGTTTATCTGGAAAACGTTGATGGAGAGTTCACTGCTCCTATTGGAGAATCGGCATATGCCATTTCTGGAACTGCGATACAAGGAGAGGAGTTCGTAATAGAAGAGATAGTCGATGAATTGCCAGAAGAAACCACGAACATCACTGAAATCACGCAGGAAGAAACCTCAAATGAAACTTCAACAGAAAGCGAAGAGCTTGCTGACATTGATGTAAACATTGTCGGGAGCTATTGCATATACAAAGAAGAGAAGTTCACTGCATGCCAGAGGACAGTTTGGCAGGGTGGAGCTTATGCGAAAGGCTATATCACTGGCGGAGAGCCACTGAAGAAATCCCCTGAGCAGAATGAGAGCGAGTTCATCTACTGCCAGGATCTTGACAAGCCTGGGAAGAAGGCAGTGAACGCCTACCTGTTCAATGATAAAGGCAAGACGATAAAGACAGACTTGGGGACTATCGTTGACTGCAACAATGAAACAACAAGCTTCAATGAAACCGAGTTCTTCGAGTGGCAGTGGAGCGACAAGCCTGAAACAACAGGGAATGAAACCAACCAGACCGAAACGACAAACGCAACAATCGATTCAAATGTGACAGTACAAACAGAGAATATCACTGCAAATGCCACGGACACAAACATCTTAGCAGAGCTTCAAACAGCGGAAGTTCCTCTGGACGCGAAAGTGCTCAAGACTCTCTCTCCAAAGACAGAACTGGAGATTGAAGGCGATTATTACGTCGGCCATATAGACGTGGTGAACGAAAATCAAGTACCTGACTTGGACAAGGTAGTACCTGGCCTGGATATAGCTATAGAGAAAGCGCAGCCTGATACAACTTCTGCCCAAAACACGAGCAACAACACAAATGCAACAAATGATACTGAAGCTTCATTGACACTGGATTTCGACACTGCGAAAATGCTTGCCTATTATGTGGTCATGAAGCCAGCAGAACTTCTGGATTCAAGGGAAGTCTACATCAGGATAGATTCTAGGACAGACATAATCTTCCCAGAGAACGACTTCATGGGCATGATAATCGGATTCTATGACGCTGACAACAACATGATACAGACGCAGGACATAAACTTCAACGAGGCAATGGTCGCGAAGGGGGCTGACGCCACTGGAATCGAGGTCTTTAACGCCACTTACATCAACGGAACATCATGGAACAAGATAAAGCTAGACTTGAAAATAACCGATGATATCCAAGTATCCAAGCTTTCTCTAGGGTTCAGGCCGAATTCTGATTATGCAGACAATGAACCTACAGGAAACATCACAATCGGAGGGATAAGCATCTATGGAAAGTAAGCAAGCGATAGGGCTTGTATTGCTGCTGATGCTTTTGTTCAGTGCGGGCACAGCCATTGCAGCGAGAGTTGGTTTGCTTACTTACGCGGAAGACACGCAGCAAGCCCCCAGATACAGGTTGTGGACCGGGACTGGGTGGAGCGGCGAGTTCAATGCGACGCAGGTCGGAGGCGCGATACACTGGATTGAGCTAGCTTCCTCGCCGACTAGAAGCGAATACATACTTGCCACCGCAGACAACCAATATGACATTAACATACAGGTCAACGGAACATTATCGAACGGCACTGGCTGCTGGCACAATGGGACTGACTGTAATTCAACGATTGAAGTGACTACAGGAACGACTGTGCAGAACGGAACTAAAGTCGGAGTTGCTTATGAACAATTGAGTGGTGATGCATTGATTGTTTGGTCTAACACATCTGCAAACCAATCAGTCCCTACAGTGATGACCTGGAATGCAACAGCGAGAACATGGTCAACGCAATATTACATAAACTCATCTTCAATATCAGACATAGGGCCATTGACGATAAACGCAGAGGAGGTCTACAACGTCAAGCTCGTGTCGAAGCCTAGAAGCGATGAGATAGCTGTGGCATACTCGACCGCTGCGAGAGACCTGAACATAGTAATATGGAACGGAACTGGTTTCGATTGCGAACCGACAGCGGCACTGGAGCTGAATCTGAACAACAGCATAAACAGGGTATTCGACATAGCATATGAGCAAGTTTCAGGCGACCTGTTCGGAGCGTGGGGGTTCAATGTTACTGCTGATTTGTTCTACGTCGAGAAAGCGAATGGCACCTGCACTTTCTCGAAGACAATCAGGACGCAATTCCAGGAAATCACAAACCAAGTCAGCGTCGGAGCGCAGAACGGAACTGACTATATCATCGTATCGCAGTCCACTGGTCAAGCGACAGATGATTTGAACGCTGGAGTGTGGAACGGGACAGTGTGGGAAAAATTAGGCCCAAATGATGCAGCGATCCTCGCAGGAGATGTCCAACCAATGCACCTGCACAGCACCGGATGGGCGGGCTCAAGCGAATATGGACTTGTCGTATATTCCGATGCATCAAACCTGATTGTGGACTATCTCATGTTCAACAAGAGCGCAAGCAACGGCGAGTCATGGAGCGGGAATGCATCAACAGGTATACACTGGACTCCGCATACGCCAAACCTGACTACTGGAGAGAGCAACATTGAAGTATATACTTTCCTTGACGCGAACATGTTGTTGTCAGTGCATAAAGATACAAACGGAAGGCTGTTCTCAAAGCTCTTCAACAATGCAACAAACCCATGGAATTGGTCTAACACAGAGCCGAACAGTGCGTCACTCGAGATGACATCAAACAGCTCAAACCCCCACCAGACATTCGACTTCGCGTTCAAGGCAGCGTACAACACGACGAGCAAGCCTGAAGTCACTTTATTGACAGAATTGCCTGATTCCGTGGACGCGAACTCAACAATCTATGTCAACGCAACAATCATTGACGAGGATGATCCTATAAGCGCGACGTCTGTAAGAGTGCAGGCAAACTGGTCTAATGGAACATTCACGAACTACACTGCCACAGCTGTCGGTGCGAATTATTACAACGCATCATTGCCAACAAATGCCACCGGAGTCGTGACGCTAAGATGGTTCGCGAACGACAGCAGGGACAACATAAACAACACTGAAAGATCAAGCTTCAATGTGGCCATGGTCCAAGCTCCGGGCATAGTCAACATGAGCCCACCGAACGAGACTTACTTCTCTGAAGGGAATTTCAACGTCACGATAAACTTCACTTATGTCGGTGGCAGCGCTGGAGAAGTGCATCTTTTCCTTGGAAACACGACAGGGAGCAACTCCAGAGACGGGCTGATCTACAAGGCTACCGGCTTATCAAATGGCAATGTCACATCCTACAATTTCACTTCGTTGCCAGTGTTCTCTAACCAATCAGCATTAGGAGGATTGTGGCATCTGGATAACAGGTCGGGGTATACTGAGAGCTCGACTCTTGCATTTGATTTCTCTGAAAGCGACAACAACGGAACAATGGGTGGCACTCCAGTATGGACCCAAGGCAGGCTTGGAGGTGCGTATTATTTCGATGCCAACGACTACATCAAGGCTGGTAACAGCTCTGAAATGGCCGTGCAGAAGGACCCTTCAAATCCTCTAACTGGGAGAAACCTGACAATCTCTGCATGGGTGAAGAGGGCAAATACGAATTCAGGTGTCATTGTCGCGATAAGGCGTGATCCTAGCGGAGGATTCATACTCGGAGTCGGGGTGAATGACTGCGTCGGCGGAAACGCTATCGCAATGACAAAGTTCAACCAGGTTGGTATCTGCACAGGGAGCTTCCCAGCAGACACTGAGTGGCACTATCTTGTTGGGATGTGGAACGACACTGGTTCTTATGCATATATAGATGGAGCATTAAGCGGAAGCTCAAATGACGCGATAGGCATACTTGCATCCGGTGGAAATCTTACAATTGGAGGAGATATAGACAGCGACCAAGGTTATTCGAACGGAACAATAGACGACGTTGCAATCTGGAACAAGTCGATGACGTCAGCTCAAATACTGCAGATGTACCAGGCAGACACTGATGACTATTACTGGTATGCGAATGCAACAGACAACACAGCTGCCACGAACAAGTCAGAAGTAAGATTCCTGTCATCGAACCCGAGAAACTACGCGCCTAACGTCACCAACATATTGAAGACTCCTAATCCCGCAAATCCGAATGTGACGATTGAGCTCAATGCGACTGTTGTTGACACTGGGGCTGTGGCGTCTGTCATGTTCATGATAAACTGGACAAACGGTACGCAGGCTAATTACACAGCAACTGCAGCAGCCGGAAATGTATGGTGGAACAGGTCAATCGTGCCTTCGATCCTGGGAAGGCAGAACTTCACTGCATGGGCGAATGATACATTCAACAAGATAAACAACTCCGAAGTCTCCTTCTTCGAGATCAATGACACGCCGCCAAATCTGACAAATCCTTTGGAAACCCCTGATCCTGTAGAAGCAGGAAACGTAATAGAACTCAACATCACATGCGAGGACAACACGGCCTGCTCGGAAGCCATGTTCCAGGTAGCATTTCCGAATAATG
>DATDVX010000085.1:0-2850 GCA_035289885.1 Candidatus Nanoarchaeia archaeon
GAAAAAGACCTTTCCCTAGGCTCGCAGAAGCAGAAAGTCCTCAACTTCACATTTGAATTCACTTCAAAATATGAGCCTGATTACGGCAGCATAAGGCTTGTCGGCAATGTCCTTTACATGGAAGATGCCAAGAGAGTCAAGGAGATTCTCGATGCATGGAAGAAGGAAAAGAAGCTTCCAAAGGAAGTAACTGGCAAGATAATCAATGTCGTCCTTAACAAGTCGAATGTGCAGGCTTTGATACTGAGCGAGCAGGTAAATCTGCCCCCTCCAGTCCCGTTGCCAAAGATTCAGCTCGAGAGCAAGTGATTAATTTCTATAGCAATTTTTATAATTCCCAATACCCTACGGCGTTGTTGAAAATGCAGGTTAGCGGCATCAAGTGAGCCAATGGAGCATAGATTCATTCAAAAATCATTTTGCTCCGCAAATATACTGCGATGCCTCGCTCTCTCACCATACGCTTGGCATCGCTTATTGATGGGCAGAGGGACTGAGCAAAGCAGGGAGATTGAACGAAGCCGAGGGACTGAGTGAAACGAAGTCGCTCAAAGTGTCAACGGATTTACGCCGTTGGGCGAAAGCCGCTAACCCGAACAAAGTGAGGTTTTCAACAAAGCCCAATACCATACATAAACTTAATAAATGGGGCATGAGAACTCACACTCTATTGTAATAAGTAGGTTATTGGTCTAAAAAAATGGCAGCCAAAGAGCTTAAGCTGAAGGTCGCGGAAGCGATCCAGGATGACGTGAACAAGGGAATAGTCAGGATAGATTCCAGCTTCCTGAGCGAATTGGGAGTGAAGCCCGGTGACATCATCGAGCTTGAAGGCGAGAGAAAGACAGTTGCAATCGCAGACCGCGCCTATCCCGGTGATATAGGCCTGAACATAGTCAGGATGGACGGCATCATAAGGAAGAATTCCAAGACAGGAATCGGCGAGATGGTTGTTGTCCGCAAATCGGATGTCAAGGAGGGCAAGAAAGTCATAATAGCTCCTGCAAGGAAAGGCATTGTGATTAGGGCAAGCCCGGAGATATTCAAGCAGGGATTGCTTGGAAGGGCATTGACGAAAGGCGACATAGTCTCGCTTGGCGGAACAAGAAGAAGGCGCTCCACGATGATGGAAAGCCCTTTCTTTGAAGATGTATTCAATATTCTTGATGAAAGCATGATGGGTTTCGGCTTTTCTGACATAAAATTCATCGTTGTTGACACGAATCCAAAGCAGGCCGTGATAATAACCGAGCATACCGAGGTTGTTTTCAATCCGGAAGCGGTTGAGGTCAAGGAAGAATTGGTTCCTGAGGTATCATATGAGGACATTGGCGGCCTGGACGATGAGATAAAGAAGATAAGGGAGATGGTCGAGCTTCCGCTGAAGCATCCTGAAATCTTCGAGAGGCTTGGAATAGAAGCTCCGAAAGGAGTGTTGCTTCACGGATCTCCGGGAACGGGAAAGACTTTGCTTGCAAAGGCAGTCGCAAATGAGACGAATTCACATTTCATCCTGATAAACGGCCCTGAGATAATGTCAAAGTATTACGGCCAGTCAGAGGAAAACTTAAGGAAGAAATTCGAGGAAGCGCAGAAGAATGCGCCCAGCATAATATTCATAGACGAAATAGATGCCATAGCATCAAAGAGGGAAGAGACCCGGGGCGAGGTTGAAAGGCGCGTAGTGGCGCAGATGCTCGCTTTGATGGATGGCTTGCAGTCAAGAGGCAAGGTTGTCGTAATTGCAGCTACCAACGTTCCTAACATTCTTGATCCAGCATTGAGGAGGCCCGGAAGATTCGACAGGGAAATTGAGATTGGAGTTCCGGGAAAGGAAGGGAGATTGAACATTCTTAAAATCCATACAAGGAACATGCCCCTGGCAAAAAATGTAAACCTCAAGGAGCTTGCCGCGATAACCCACGGCTTTGTAGGCGCAGATCTTGCATCATTGGCAAAGGAGGCAGCGATGATAGTCCTTAGAAGGATTCTTCCTGAATTGAGATTGCAGGAAGAACAGCCCATACCGAAGGAAATTCTTGAGAAGCTCAGGATAACGCAGAAGGATTTCAAGGAATCTTTGAAAGTTGTAAGGCCGTCTGCATTGAGGGAAGTCCTTGTTGAGATACCGAATGTAAAGTGGGAAGACATAGGCGGCTTGGGAAATGTCAAGCAGGAGCTTATAGAAGCGGTTGAATGGCCGCTGAACCGGCCCGAGGCATTCATACGGCTTGGCGTAAAGCCACCAAAAGGCATTTTGCTTTACGGCGCTCCGGGAACCGGAAAGACCATGCTTGCAAAGGCAGTCGCAAACGAGTCTCAGGCAAATTTCATCCTTGTAAAAGGCCCGGAATTGTTGTCAAAATGGGTCGGCGAGAGCGAAAAGGCAGTGAGGGAGATATTCAAGAAAGCCAGGCAAGTAAGCCCGTGCATAATCTTCTTCGATGAGATTGACTCTCTTGCTCCAAAGAGGGGCGCAAACTCCGAGAACCACGTTTCAGAGCGTGTAGTGAACCAGATGCTCACGGAGATTGACGGCCTTGAGGAGATGAATGACGTCGTGATAATCGCAGCCACTAACAGGCCGGATATCGTTGACACTGCCCTTTTGAGGCCCGGCAGGTTTGACAGGATAATCCTTACTCCTACTCCCGATGAAAAGGGAAGGATGGAAATCCTAAAAGTCCATACTAAGGGCATGCCCCTCTCCAAGAATATCAAGCTCGAGGAGATTGGAAAGAAGATGGAAGGCTATGTTGGAGCGGACATAGAGGGCGTGTGCAGGGAATCGGCCATATTCGCCCTCAGGGAAAACAAGGATGCAAAGGAAATATCATTGAAGCACTTTGA
>DATDVX010000086.1:0-5786 GCA_035289885.1 Candidatus Nanoarchaeia archaeon
TGCTATCATGTTCATACATTCCCGCCACCCCTAACTTCCTGATATGAAAGCTTAATCAGCGAATATATAAGACTTTTGGAGAAAAAAAGGCACCGGGGAGATTCGAACTCCCGAAAACTCGCTCTGCAGGCGAGCCCATTAACCGCTTTGGTACAGTGCCGGCAAATAGAATAGGTCGTTGAGTATTTTATAAGGCTTTCCAATAAAAATAAAAACGGGCCCCATGGGCTTTGAACCCACGACCTACAGCTTAGAAGGCTGTCGCTCTATCCAGGCTGAGCTAGGGGCCCAACTAGGAAAAAGCCGGTCTTCATCCTTTAAAAGCTTTCTATGCTGTTGTTCATACGTCTTGTTCTATCAGGAACTTCGCTGTCTCTGTAAGGCTCAAGCTAGACTCTTCCAGCAGCTTCCTTGAGCGGAGGTCCTTGATCGACTTCCACAACGTGGAATCCGCGCAGTCAAGCTCCCTTCTCAATGCCAGCACGAAACCAGAGATGGTCTTTGATTCCGCTAACCTGATCTTTTCCAGTATCAGCTTCTGCTTTAGGGTCAGGCTTTCCAAGGCAAGCTGCTTCATAATTTGGATTTGCATCTTCATTCACTCCTGTTGTTTTTTTGATATCAGATAGGAGTCCAGCAGAATATCATCGCGCAATGAAAGAATCCAAAAAATTTAACCGCGGACTCAAGCTTAATTGGAGCTATAGAAATTACAATAATCGGGATGCCAAGCTAGAGAAAACTCCGATGTTCGCTTGACAATTGAACTTTGCATGACAAAGACATAGAAAATCATGGTTTATAAAGGTTTTCTGTAACTGGAAATGGAGTCACCACAAACAATTTAAACTAATTTCAAGGAATAAGCAACATGGATTTCAAGGCTATCGAGAGGAAGTGGCAGAACGCCTGGAAGAAAGAGAAAGCCTTCAAGTCTGTTGAAGACCCGAAGAAAAAGAAGTTCTACGCGCTAGAGATGTACCCCTATCCAAGCGCGAGCTTTTTGCACATGGGGCACGTGAGGAACTTCACTATCGGCGATGTCGTTGCCAGATTCAAGAGGATGCAGGGCTTCAATGTTCTTTATCCAATGGGGTATGATTCATTCGGGTTGCCTGCGGAGAACGCTGCGAAGAAAGAAGGGATTCACCCGAAAGTCTACGCTGAAAGCTCGATAAAGAAGATAAGGGAATACCAGGAAGCGCTCGGGAACAGCTATGACTGGGGCAGGGTTTTGGCAAGCCATGATACTGAATACTACAGGTGGAATCAGTATTTCTTTTTGAAACTTTTCGAGAAAGGGCTGGCTTACAGGAAGAAAGCGCCTGTCAATTGGTGCAACAACTGCGAAACTGTCCTGGCAAATGAGGAAGTCGAAGCTGGGAAATGCTGGAGATGCGACAATGAGGTTGTCAAGAAAGATCTAGAACAATGGTTCTTCAGGATAACTGACTACGCTGATCGATTACTGAAAGATTTGGGCAAGGTCGAATGGCCTGAGAAGATAAAACTCATGCAGAGGAACTGGATAGGGAAGAGCGAAGGAGTTACTATCAACTTCGGAATCAATGCCCAGTCAAAACCAAAACGAGTTGTTATTATTCATGGATCGCCGTTGGACAATGAAGCAGTGAAAAATCGATGGCATCTTAAAGGATGGATTCCATGGCTCAGAGCCGAGCTCACGAAGCATAACATTGAGGTCGTGATTCCTGAATTCCCCAACCCTATTATTGTTGATTATGAGAAATGGGCAAAGACGATGGAAAAACTCTTTGTTGACAAAGATACGACTATTATCGCACATAGTGCAGGCGGGCAATTTATTCTATCATGGCTGACCAAGAACAAAAAGAAAATCCATCAACTGTTGCTTGTCGCTCCTTCTGGCAAGCGCACACAATCTTTCAGGAATAATTGTATTGGAGATTTTTCAGTTGATGCCACTATCAAGAATTTAACGAACGATATCTCTCTTTTCGTCAGCGATAATGATAGTGCGCGGCATCTGCAAGACGTCGATGAATATGTTGCGTTATTTGGTGGCCGGAAAATCCTTTTGCCTAATCGGAAGCATTTCAGCGAACGCGACGGTATACGGGAATTCCCAGAATTACTTCATGAAATCATTCCTAGCGTGGATGTCTTCACGACTCGTCCGGATACACTTTTTGGCGTTACATACTTAGTATTATCCCCAGGACATCCATTAATACATTCGTTGAAAACTAATATTGAAAATTGGAGTCAAGTAGAATCCTATATTGAAGAAGCAAAAAACAGCAATCCTGAAGAGGATTCACCTGAAAAGGAAAAGACCGGAGTACTATTAAAAGGTATATCCGCTACTAACCCCATGAATCATGAAAAGGTTCCAGTGTGGATTGCCGATTATGTCCTTTCTGGATATGGTACTGGGGCTGTAATGGCTGTTCCTGCTCACGACCAGAGGGATTTCGAGTTCGCAACAAAATATAAATTACCGATAAAAATCGTGATATGCACGGAATATCCTGCGAAGAAGTGCCCTATATTGAAAGAAGCCTACACAGACGAAGGGCATTTAATAGAATCAGGGAAATTCACAGGCCTCAACAATGAAGCAGCGAAAATAGAGATAACCAACTACATTGAGAAAAACAAGCTTGGAAAAAGAATAACAAATTACAAGATAAGGGACTGGCTGATTTCAAGGCAGAGATACTGGGGAACTCCAATACCGATAATCTACTGCGACAAATGCGGCGTAGTTCCAGTGAATGAGAAAGACCTGCCAGTAAAACTTCCAGAGAAAGTGGATTTCAAGTCGAAAATAAGTCCTCTGATGAGCAGCAAGGAATTTTTGAATGTGAAATGCCCGAAATGCAACGGGAAAGCAAGGAGAGAAACAGACACTATGGGCGGGTTCATGGATTCATCATGGTACTTCCTGAGATACTGCGACAACAAGAACGGAAAAATGCCTTTTGACAAGAAAAAAGTGAGCTATTGGATGCCTGTCGACCAGTACATCGGCGGGGTGGAGCATGCAGTAGCCCATCTGCTTTATGCAAGATTCTTCACGAAGGTCCTGAAAGATTTGGGCTTCGTTGGTTTCGACGAGCCTTTCACGAAATTGTTCAACCAGGGAATAGTGTACAAGAACGGAGTCAGGATGTCCAAATCCAAGGGGAATGTAGTCTATCAGACAGATGTTTCAGACAAATACGGGATTGACACAGCGAGACTGTTCCTGATGTTCGTCTCATCGCCTGACAAGAACATGGAATGGTCTGACCAGGGAGTAGAAGGAAGCTCGAGATTCATAAACAAGATAATCAGAATGAAAGAGAGCATAACGAACAAGAATGACAAGCGGCATGAGAGCAAGATACATTCCACCGTAAAGAAAGTAACTGAAGGAATAGAGAACTTTGAGTATCCGAAAGCAATCGTGGCGCTGTTCGAAGCTGCAGACTATTTCAATGAAGGAATCTCAAAAGAGAACTACGAAACCCTGCTGAAATTGCTCAGCCCATTCGCACCTCACATAACAGAGGAACTGTGGCATGAACTTGACAACAAGGATTTCATCTCATTGAGCAGATGGCCGAAGTTTGAAGATAAAAAAATAGACGAGAAGGCCGAAGCACTGGACAAATTCCTGGAAAACACGAGGAGCGATGTGCACAATGTGCTCAAACTGACACAGATTAAGCCAAAAAAAATAACATTGTTCGTCAGCGAGGAATGGAAATACGCCCTCTTTGAAAAACTTTCGAAGGAAGAGTCAAGGGACTTCAAGATCATCCTGAAAAAAGTGATGGACCCGAAGCACGGGGAAGAGACTGTGAAAATAGTCACGAGCTTCTGCAAGGGAAACCTGAAAACAGACGCGTTCACTGACCAGAAGAATGAAATCAAGATCCTGAAGGACATGAAAGCTTCATTGGAAAAGGAGTTCAACTCTGAAATCGAGGTAATGAAAGCAGAGGACTCGAAGGAAGCCAAGGCGAAAAATGCCCTCCCAGGAAAAGCAGCTATCCTGGTGCAGTAAAAACCAGTTTAGAAATATAGGATAAACTATTATCCCGTTGTTTTTAAGCTTTTAGGTTCTTGAAAAGCATGAAAACTTTTATAAACTAGAAAATCAAAACGGATAAGCAAAGTGAGGGGGTATGGCTAAACAACTTACTAAAGAGCAGAAGAAGAAACTCTATGACAAAGCCATGAAGGATATTGACGAAAGGCTGCATGGAATAAGGGGCATCATCCCCAAGATGTCTACAGTCGCTGCTGTCTTGAAACAACACTTTCCATATTACTTCTGGGTCGGATTCTATTTCATAGAGGAAGCGCAGCTGGTCATCGGGCCATACCAGGGTACGTCAGCCTGCGCTAACATCGGGTGGCACGGGGTCTGCGGGACAGGCGCGAAGAAGAAAAAGACAGTGATTGTCCCCGATGTGCACAAGTTCCCAGGGCACATAGTGTGCGACGACAGGTCGAACTCGGAGATAGTGGTGCCGGTGATGCAGGGCGATGAAGTGATCGCGGTACTGGATGTCGACAGCACGGAGAAAAACTCGTTCGATGACGTAGACAAGTATTACCTTGAGAAGATCGTGCCGATACTTCTTGATGAATAAAAATTTTCTCGTGATAATTCATGGAACACTCGATAGAAGAAGCGTTGAAGCTGAATGAAAAAAGGATTCAGCGCGAAGAGCTGAAGAAGAATTTTGACTCCATGAAGTCGAACGACGAGCTGATGAAGGCCTTTGGGCAGATGGAAGGGACAAACAGCAATCTTTTCATAACCGGAAGGGCAGGCACAGGAAAATCAACGCTGCTGAAGTACTTCGTCGGGCACACCAGGAAAAAAGTAGTGGTGCTGGCGCCGACAGGATTGGCAGCTTTGAACGTCGATGGGCAGACAATACATTCATTCTTCAGGTTCCCGCACACGGTCATCGAGCAAAGCCATGTGAAAAGAATCTCGAAACCAGGGATATACAAGAATCTTGATGCCATAATAATAGACGAGATATCAATGGTCAGGGCGGATATGTTCGACGCGATAGACATCTTCATGCGGAAGAACGGGAAAAACCCGAGCAGGCCTTTCGGTGGAGCGCAATTGATACTCTTCGGGGACATGTTCCAGTTGCCGCCGGTTGTCACGAACGAAGACAAGAATCTATTGGGGAAGTTCTATGACACCCCATATTTCTTCAGCGCGAATGCAATGCACAACATCGAGCTGCACACGATAGAATTGTCAGAGGTCTACAGGCAGAGCGATCCTGTCTTCGTCGGAGTGCTGGATTTGATAAGGAAAGGAGCTTCATCATCCGAAATTCTGAAGCCGATAAACTCAAGGGTTGACCAGAATTTCAGCGACGATGCAGACTACATCATACTAACAACCACTAATGCCCTGGTGAATGCCAAGAACCAGAAAAGGCTGGAAGAACTGCAGGGCGAAGCAAAGGTTTACCAGGGGATAATCGACGGGGATTTCAACAAGAATTCAGATAGTTTACCAGTGGACTATGACTTGAAGCTCAAGACCCAGGCGAAAGTGATATTCGCGAGGAATGATCCTGATGGGAGATGGGTGAATGGCAGCCTTGGGATTGTCATTGGATTAAGCGATGACGTGATAAAAGTCAAATTGTTTGACTCAGGCGAAGTGGTCTCTGTGAAAAAAGTGACTTGGGAGAAAGTGAAGTATGAATACGACCCCAGAGATGACAAGATTGAAACCATACCTCTTGGAAGATACACCCAGTTTCCATTGAGAC
>DATDVX010000087.1:0-5850 GCA_035289885.1 Candidatus Nanoarchaeia archaeon
TAGTAGATGTAGCCTTCCCCATTATCTCATTGCTTCCCCTGTGCAAGAGCATCGCTATTCCGGCGACAGAGAAGATTATGTAAGCTGCGAGCGCAAGAGCGATTATTTCACGGTGATTCATTGCTACCTCTTGGATATTACCCTTATCTCGCCTTCATAAAAGCCATAGTCAAGCCCTTCATAAGGAGCTGCAATAATGAGCACACTTCGGCTTTCCCCTTTTGCCATCCTGAAGTCATTTTCTTTAGGATAGACGAAGTCGACGCCTGTCACTTTTATCGTGACTCGCTGGTCATCCTTCGCTGTTATCGTTATTTCCCTTCTGCTTTGCGTTCCGGGCATTACCGCGCCGAAATGCATCTTGTCCTTGTCAAGGTTGAAGCCAGAATAATTCGCCACGTTTACATCGAATTCTATGACTTCTACGTCCTGTATGATGAAAGCGTTGTAAAATAGGTATGTCGAGGCCGAGGCTACCGCCGCCAGCAAGGCTACAAGGATTATGAACTTGTTGACTTTCATTTTATGTTGGGTAGCACAGCGGCCTTGGCTTCGCGTGCCTCTTTCTCCTTACTAGTACGATGAAATCGATGAGTACCACCAGCGCTACTACTGCTACCATGATATTTGTTATGTTAACTGCGATTTTTTTGAAGATTGAGATGGTGATGCTGCTTGTCGTTTTCTTGCCCTCGTAATAAAGGTCGACCTGCGCGTCATAATCCCCTGCTAGATATCCGTTGGTGTCTAGGTACGTGCTGATTTCTTTCTGCTCCCATGGAAGCAGGTCGACAGGCGGCGTCTTGAATTTCGCGCCATTTTTCAATAGGCTTATCTCTGCGTAGAGGCCGCTTATCGGCTTGTTCCACTTGTTCTCGACTGTCAGCGTGAACTTGTTTATCTTGTTCAGCTCTAGCCTGTCAGTATGGTTGATCAGCTTCGCTTCGAGCGTTCCGACGCCGAAGTTTGTGGAAGCTGTCGATACTATGTTGTCATAATCCAGTATTGCCACGGCGCTGTATGTTCCAGGGGGGTTCTTTCCTGTGCTGAACGATTCGCGTATTTCCTTCTGCTCGTTCAATTGCAGGCCGAAGCTGTCTAGCGGTATATCCATAACCTTCTTGGACTCCTCGTATGATATCTCAATCCTGCCTTTTATATTGCTCAATTCCTGTTTCCCTTTGTTTATTACAGTGAGGTATATCGGCGCGGTTTCTCCTGCAGACACGTCCTTCGCAATAATTTTTGTCTCGATGTATTTCCCTGGGTATGGCACATGCACTTCTATCCTCGCATTTACCCTCGCAAACCCGCTTATGCCGACTCGCTGTATCCTCGGCTTTTCATAAGCGCCTACTATGAGCCCGTATCCTCCAGGCTTCGGCATGTTTGATGGCAGATGGATAAGAACGTTAAACTGCTTTGAAGAAAACGGCTCAAGAACTAGGTGCTCATCCTTCAATTCAGAGTAATTGGCGAGGTCTCCGCTCAGGCTGAGATAAACATCAGAGCTGAATTCGTATGGGTTTGAGATGGATAAAACTCGCTCATATGTGAAGTCTGGCTTGAAGTCAAGGAGCTCTATCGAAGGACTTATTCCTATGGCGTATACATCAAGACTTAAAGCAACTAGGAAAAACAGTAAAAGCACACCCTTTTTCATAGTCATTACTAGTCTGCTTTAAATTAAAAAACTTGCGGAAATCCTTTATTTACAAGTAGCGCCACAGGCAACTACTGAGATTTCAATCAATGTGTCCTGGTGACCGCCCTTTGCTGCGTCAGTAGGCACCCAAAGCTCAATCTCTGCGCCCAAGGCATCTGCAGCATCTCCGAATGTCAGGTTTGTGCATAAAAGAGCGGGCGTTGTGGTGATGTTTGCCAATGCTGCTGTCTGGTTTGTTGTACCCAAGCAACCACAGTCAGTTCCAGCCATACACGACGCATTGAACTCATATGAAGGGTTTGTTCCTCCTAAGAATGTGGCTGCGGTGCTTCCATTAAGAGATACATTGACATCGACATTGCCGTCGTTCTGCACCCTTAATTCGACTACTGAATCGTTGAAAGTGCTTGGATTATCAGTCAGTATTGTGCTTACCCTTGTATGCGGGGAAGTGTCGATTGTCCCGTTTCCGAAGTCGACCAGGTTGTATCCCGAGACGAATGCCACTGCTGTCGTCTGGGCGATTGAGATGTTGACTTTACCTACCACATATGTCGCCATCCCTGTGACTAGAGGAATTTCAAATTTGTCGAGTTTGATGAGGCTTATCGTGGTTCCAACAAGCGTTATCGCCACAACAGCTATGAAAAGAGACGTTAATGTTTTGTTTGATACTTCGATCAGTTTGCTCACCCTTCACCTTGATTATCATTGGTTGGAACTTCATTCGCCAGAGCTTCATTATTCGGCTCTACATAGATTGCGACCCTTCCAGTTCCAGGAGGGATGCTTGACATTGTTGTGCCTTCTGTCGAGGATTGTAAGACAACATATGTCCCGAACGTGGATAGAACTATAGTGATAAGCAGAACTACTAATACCAAACCTTTGGATATGTCGTCAGCCATTTCGTATCAGTCTCTTTTTGGTTATTATTTGATGGTTATTGTGTGTATATAAACATTTCTGTTTACTACTCTATCTGCGATACAATCTCTCCGACCCTGGTGTGTGTCACGCCAGCTGAAGTGTTGTATGATACATTCAACGCAGCCTTGAACCTTGAACCAACAGATCCAGGGTCAGATGCACCACAATCAATTGTCAGTGTCTCTTGCTCTCCGTCAGACAATCCACCAGAAGCAGTTGCTCCTACGTTCGGACATGTCGTGGCAGCGCTAGAAACATTGATTGTGAATGGGTTGAGGTTCTCCCCTACTCCATTTCTGACAATAAGTGTGATTGATGTTGTGTTGACCTTGAAGTCATTGCAGCTTACGCCTGGGAACAATACGCAAGTTGATGGTAGGAATCTTCCTGGGTTCAATACCCCGAAATAAGCCAACGCACCGATTGCAATCAAGACGACTAGAATTGCCCAGCCATAAGTCATTAAGAACTCTAAAGCAGCTTGTGCTTTTTTGTTGTTCATACCAATATTGACACTGATTAGGTATATAAATGTTTCTTTTTGTCAGCTTACTTTTTGGTTATCTTCCATTTTCCTCTTCTTTCTTTTCTTCAAGTAGATAAATCCGCTGATGTTTATTATCGCAAGCACGAACAATGCGATCATGAAAATCGAGCTCTGCTTCAGCTGCGTTTCATCCACGCCGACTACCTGACCTGTTGGAGTGCCGATGAAGTTATTCCTGATCTCGTCTATCGTCACTTCGGTGTTCATCAATTTTTCAGTTGACTTGTCAGCGTAGTGCAATATCACCTTGGCGTCATAGCTTCCTGCTTCAATCCCATCTGTGTCCCAGAATGTGTTCAATATCGCTTCATGGCCTGGCTCAACATCTACAGGCGTTGACCTCACATCAGCCAGCACGTCCCCGTCCTCTCCTATTATTATGAGCTGCGCATACATCCCTGTTATCATCTCATTCCATAAGTTTTCAGCGATGATGTTGAACTTCGCCACGCCTCCTAAGTTGAAGTTCTTTACGTCGACATACCTTATGTTGACTTCCAGCCCGCCGACTGCGAAGTTCTTTTCAGCTGTCAGTATTTTGCCGTCGTAGCTGATCAATGCTGTCGCATGATAAGTTCCTGGCTCTGCCTCTGCCTTCCATGTCGCGATCAGTTCCTTTGTTTCCTTCGATTCGAGGCTTATCTCCTTTGATTTTATCGTCGCTATCACGTTGTTTTTCAGGTCTGTTATCTCCACGCTCATGCTTGCGCTTGTTATCTTCTCGTCTCCTCCATTATATACTGGCACTATGAACTGCGCTACTTCACCTACTGTAGCCTCATTGACATCCAGTCTTGCTTCTGCGTATTTCCCTGAATACGGAACTTTAACCAATAATTGTGTGACTACTGCAGCTGATGCTTCCATCGAATTCCCTGTGGCTTGCTCTGACGGAAGCTCGGTCGCGATTATCTTCGCGAAATGGTCTCCTGGCTTGTTTATCTTCTTCGGAAGCTTCACCTTGTAAGTAAGGTCTTTCGCAGCCTCGTCTTTCGTGAACTCTATGAAGAGCTTCTCGGTTGTTACATATTTCGCCAGCTCTCCTTCAATTGTCAGCAGGACTTTCATTTCCTTCTGCTCGTTGTTGTAGAGTGTGAATGCAACTTCCTTCTCAAGCTCCGAGACGAAATCAACTGTGGTCCTTCCCGGGACGATACCTATTGCATATGCTAGTTGCGTGAGCAATATTGCCATGACTACCAGAATCATGCACTTTCCGAGGATTTTCATTCTGCTCATCCTGGTGTCCCCACGTATTCTGCTGTGAACGTTACAGTGGATGTCTTGTTTCCGAAAGGCTCATCTACTGGAACTCCTATGCTTATGTCAAGCTCTGCAGAATCAATAGAATCAGTGTAGTTCAGGTCAGCAATCGTTATGTTCACGGTTGGAGACAGGTTTGTGAAAGTCGTTGTGCTGCCTGTCCAGTTGAACGCTCCTGGTTCAGTCGTGTTGCCTATTTTTCCCTGGTATATTGGAGATGTTGAGCTGTTGAACAACGCTGTCGCAGTTATGTTTATGTCAATCATCGAGTTCCCGTCGTTCGATACGTTGAAAGGCAATGGGCTGTCATCAGTGGTATCGTCGCTGCTTCCTGGGCTAAGGGAAGCGAATATCATCGTCGCGTTTCCTAAGGATAGCTGCACCTTCACTAAGATCGAGATGTTTCTTGTCGCACTTGCCGGGCCATTTGAAGCTCCATCATGCGCAAGCACGCTCCAAGTGTAGTTTTTCGCATCGTCCCCGAAGAATTTCAGGTCAGTTGATGTAGTGTACGGAGATGATGAGGTGTTTACATACCTGTTATCAGATGTGCAGCCTCCGTTGCAGCTGATGTTCACAGTGTACTCGACTGCATCATTGTCAGGATCAGTCACAGTATTCCATGATAACGCAGGTGATCGATCGCTTGTCGTGTTCCCGTCAGCCGGATCAGATAAGGTGACTTGCGGAGGTGGTGAGTTCACGACTGTTACAGTGGTTGAATTAGCGTTTCCTGTTATGGATGATGTATTCACAGTGCAATTCCATGTCTCTCCCTTGGCCTGTTTTGCAGAAGTCAGGACTGTCGAGTTCAAAGTGTTGTTGATGTAATTGAACTCTGTCGATTCAGCGTATGTGCTGCCGTTGAACCACGAGACATTGACTGTTGTTGCCTGCTGGTTATAGAGCAGCACTATATAGCTGCAGTTCAGCTGGTCTGATGTGTTCGGAGATGCAGGGCTTATGCTTATGTTGGTGACGTTCGCAGGCGAGTTTGTACCTGTCACTGCAAGCGTTGACCACTCGCTTCTGTTGACGTTGTTGCCCGTGTCGTTGACCGTCCAGTTCAGTGTGATTCCCTGCACAGACGCTGTTGATATCGATCTGTTCCAGAACCTTCCTGCAGACAGCGTTGTTGTGTAGTTTGTGAATGTATTGTTGCCCTGGTACCAGGCCTGCACAATCGCATCGGAGCACGCCACTGCATCCGAGCACGTTATATTAACTTCAACTACAGATCCCATTCCGACAGGATCAGGGGTTTCCAGTGGCAATGTTACGTCAGGAGGAGTTGTGTCCTGCACATCAAAGGTCGATGCTGTCTGGTTTATGTTACCGGCAGTGTCATTCACCCGCCAGATCACAGAATGCGATCCAGTCTGGTTCGTCGGTATGGACCGGTTGTAGAATTTCCCGCTTACAAGCGTTCCTGTGTAGTTTGTCT
>DATDVX010000088.1:0-15223 GCA_035289885.1 Candidatus Nanoarchaeia archaeon
ATTGCAGGGGCTGCTTGCAGTACAGGACAAGAAAGACTGGAAAATAAAACTAGTGATAGCTCCTGAAGGCATGGAATTGCCAAAGCTTCCTGTTGAAGTGATGCATATCGACCCTGCAAAGCTTGGAGCTCATGAAGAGAAGATAAAATCATTGAAACCTGGTGTCATAATAACTTATGGATGGAGCTGGATAATACCGAAGAACATACTTGACATAGCGCCTTGCTTGGTTTTGCATCCATCAAAACTGCCTCATGGAAGGGGAGGGACTCCGATACAGAACCAGATAATGGAAGGGATAAAGAAGAGTGCTGTATCCATAATATACGCCATCGACAAGCTTGACGCAGGGGATATACTGGAACAGGAAGAAATAAGCTTCGAAGGATATGTGCAGGACATCTTCGACAGGATGTCAGAGACTGGATTGAAGCTTTCGATACCATTGATGGACAAGTTCCTGAAAGGCTATGTGAAAGGAACGCCGCAGGACAGTTCAAAAGCGACAATCTACAGGAGAAGAACGCCTGGTATGAGCGAGATAACTATTGACGAGATAAAGACCAAAAATGCTGAACATATCTACAACAAAATACGGGGATTGCAAGGTCCTTACCCTGAAGCTTACATAATCTGCGCTGATGGAAAGAAATTGTACATAACTAGAGCGCATCTTTAGAGCTTATTACCTGTATGCTCGGAAGAGGCACTATGAATTTCCCGCCTTTTTCCAGGAAAGTTTTTTCTTTCCCTAAGATTTCCTTTTTGTAGCTCCATGCCAGCATCAAAGCGTAATCAGGCATCTTCGAATCTTCCCTGAATTTTGAAACATGGATAATAGGGATGTGCGTTCCGGGCATGACACGACCAACACGCTCAGGCGATTCATCTGTCGTGTAATCCAATAATTTTGAATCAATCTTGCAGTAATTTACAAGGGTTGTTCCCCTTCCAGGAGCGCCATAGCCGACAAGCTTTTTCCCTTCCTTCTTCAATCTGACAAGCATGTCAACAAGGTCCTTCCTGGATTTCTGCATCTTCTTCTCGAAGTCCATGTACGCTTTCTCTGAAAACAATCCCAGAGACTCTTCAAGCTTGATCAAACCAGCGACAGTCTCATCAACGTTATTTTTCCTGCTCGATATCTTCTTGGCATGGACCCTTATGGATCCTTCATGCAGGCTTACCCTGTCAACGTGGAATATCTCCATGCCGAACCTTTCCATAAGAGTTTGAAGGGCTTTCACAGAGTAATAGCAGAAATGCTCGTGGTAAATAGTATCGTATTGCATCTTCTGTATCAGATCAACTAAATAGTGCACCTGGAAAACATAGGAACCATCATCCTTAAGCAAAGAGACAACAGCATTCATTACACCGTCGATGTCATCGATATGAGCAAAGACATTGTTGCCTGTGATGATGTCTGCCTTGCCGTATTTCTTTATTATTTCCTTGGCGAGGCTTTCAGAGAAGTAATCGACTATTACGTCCAACCCTCTTTCCATCGCAACTTTCGCTATGTTCGCCGCAGGCTCCACACCAAGGCATTTCACTCCAATATCCTGCAATGGCTTCAGGAGAACACCGTCATTCGAGCCGAACTCGACGACAAGGGAATCATTGGTCAAGCTGTATTTTTCCTTCAAGGCTTTCGCGTAATCTATGAAATGGTTCTTCATTGTGTTGGAAACCGATGACAGATAGCGATAATCCTTGAAGAGGACATCAGGAGGAACCAAATCAAGCAACTGGACAAGCGAGCAGTCCTTGCAGAAATAAACTTCCAGTGGGAATTTCCTCTCTTTCGGGATGTCTTCCTTGTGGATGAAACCGCCGGCCAATGCACTATCCCCTAAGGAGATCACTTTCATAACATTGGCGCTGTGGCAGCCCCGGCAGTTGTTCCTGTGGTTTATCATGAGATTGAAACCCTTGAAATTAATTAATAAAACTTCCTATGTGGATAGGCTTAAAAAGTCATTCAGATGAAGTTTTTATCCATGGAAAGAGGCCAGGGAAGAAAGGAAACAGTGTACACTTTCGGAGCTGCTTTAGTCTCGAAAATACTCACATATGCGCTTCTGCTGATACTGGCGAACCTGTTCTCAAAGGATGTTTACGGAAAGGCAGCGTTCGTCATCTCGATATTCGACCTGACGATGTTCCTTGGTTCGATTGGAGTGCCGTACATACTATCTCCATGGATCGCAAGGAAGCACGACGTGCATTCTGTCTTCTACAGCCTGCTCATGCTCAGCGGATTGATGATGATAATCGGGATAGTAATCGCGATATTCCATCCGTGGATACTGCCTATCGTGCTGCTTTATCCCATACTTTTCGTGAGGAATTTCGCTGGCTCATATTTACAAGCGAATTTCAAGTACCATATCAACCAGATCGGGAACAACGTGTATCTTGTAGTGACTGCTGTGTTCGCGTTCATGCTGAAAGACTACAACAATCTCGGGATAATACTTGCTTACACTGCTGGATACCTCGCAAGCTCGATACTAATTTGCACGAACGCAGTCAAGGAGATAAAAGACCTTTTTTCCAGGTTTGAGTTCAACATAGAAACATTGAAGCTATACTTCAAGAAGAGCCTGATAACATCGTCACTGACAGTATCATTCCTGTTCCTAAGATGGATTGACACGTTCATCCTCGGATTATTGTCAACGTACGCGTCAATCGCAGCGTACAACATCGCATTGCCTGTGGCGAATTCAGTGACAGTCATCTCAATTCCATTGTCATTCTACATGCTGTCGAAGATACCGAAGGTTGAGAATGAAGCGCATTCAATATCTATACTCAAGACTGCGATAAGAATCTCGTTCATGATGTCGTTGCTGGCGTTGATTGCTATAAACTCTGTGCTGTACCTGCTGGTGAGGCTGTTCTTCCCGGTATACGTAGGGATTGAGATATACATAATGCTGCTGTCTATAGGGATACTGTTCTACGCGATGTACGAGCCGATATACTATTATGTGTCAGCGAAGCTCAACCCTGAAATAGCAAGAATACCAATTTTCACTGCCATAAGCGCGAATATACTGCTTGATGTGCTGCTCATACCGTTCTTCGACATATATGGAGTTGTTATAGCTACGATAGCTGCGCATGTGATTGCGTTCACGATGCTGTGCATGAAACTGGAAATACTGAAAGACTTCTACAAGGCTTACTTCATGGCGATACTGGTAGTGCTGAGCTATCTGATGGGATATGCTGGGCTGGCATTGCTGATTGCTGCGGTCCCATTGACATTCATGCTAGGATTGTTCAAGAAGAATGATTACCTGATAATAAAAGAGACGCTGATGTCCATAATCAGAAGGCATTGAAGACTTATTTTCTTTTCCAGAATTTGTAAAGCAACATCAATGCAATCGCTATGATGATATAAGCTCCCCAGCTGTCAAGCAAGGTCCATGGGTAGACTGCTGCGTGCAATTCCTCGAAGCTGAATGCCTTTGGCTCGATTTTGAAAAACCATGGGTTGCTTTCGCTTATCGTGATGTAGAGGGCGAATGTCTTCTGGATGAACGGCCAGAACAGCGCAACCCCGAAATCCCTCAAGTCAAAGAGCAGATGAGTGAAGGCGAAGAACCATGCAGGCCTTGCCCAAGCCTTTCCCTTTATTGCCAAGAAAATCAACCCGACCATCGCCGCCCAGATGATGTTATGGGTAAGTATCCTGTGCCATTCCACGCCGAACAGCGAATCAAAGTCCATCATGAACTCCACGATGAAGCCTGTTATGATAACAGTCCGCTTGTTAATCTGCGGAAAGAAAGCCATCAACAAAAGGGAAGGGATTATTACGTGGAAGATTGGCTCCATACAAAGACATTTAAAGTCTAGATTTAAAAGGTTTTTGCAGTGCCGTAGTTGGGCAATCTGGTGGCCTGCCGCTCTCGAGGCTCCAAAAGCAAGAAAAGCGGTGCCGAAAGGTATGCAGGTTCAAATCCTGCCTACGGCGTTTAAACTCCTAAGAAACTAAATCTCTATTCTTTCTATTCTGCCTTTCCAATCGCCGCTTCGCATTGTTTCGTACAATCTTTCAGCGACAAATTGCTTAACCCTATCACCTGAAGCCTGGAGACCTTCGCGAGCATAGCTTGACCGGACTTGTAGAAGGTATAATTCGCGAGGCTCAACGACGCGAGGAACGCACAAGACACCATCTCTTTCGAATTCACTTGCGGGCATCACGTCGAAATAACCTGCCATCGCAAGGTTCATGGAAGAGACTTTGCTTTTTTCATCACGGGCGATAGCGTAATTGAAGAATGGCGTGTCGAAAGTCCCCATGGGGAAACTTGCATCCCCGAAAATCCGCTCGCCAGAAGCCCAAAAGCTTACTTGGCCGCCTTCAGGTGTCAACGGCAAGACTCCTTCCCTGCATATCTTGTCAAAGCATCCTGCGCGCTTTATCCCATGCAGGATCAGGCCTTGAGTGTTTGATGCATCAATGATAGCACCAATGTGAGAAGGGTCAATTCCACCTATAAGAACTGCGACATTCGCTACTCGTTCCGGCATTGGCCGTTGTGGCATGTGGATAACCTTGCTTATTCGTTCTTATGTGCAATATAAACCTTCGCGTTTTATCGCGATGCAGGAGTAAGCATCTTAGCAGTGTGGTCGCGCAGGCCATACTCAAACCAAAGGGCTATCTCCCTTACAGCAGCCTCTGGCGAATCTGAGCTGTGGACAACATTTGCGACTGATGATCTTCCTTCTGACCTTGATAATTCGATTGAATCCAGCGAAAAGTCCCTTCTTATCGTGCCGAATGGATTTGCTGGGGGATCCGATCTCTCGCCGCAGATTCCGCGGATTCCCATAATAGCGTTCCTTCCCTGAAGAACTAACGCAGTTATCGGCCCGCTTGCCAAGTACTTGCACACGCTATCGGCAATATCCGGACCCTTCCTTTGAGCAAGATCGGCGTAATGCTGCCTTGCAAACTCGAAAGGTATCTGCGTCTTGTACATGCTTGCGATCTTGACTCCAAGCTGATGGAACCTTTCAAGGACCCATGGCTCGAATCTCCTTTCATGGACTTCAGGCTTCAATAGAACAAGAGTTCTTTCTTCAGTATCAGTAGGAGGCAAGTCAAATGCAGACCGATAAGCGCCGGACAACATCTTGTTGAACCAGAAATCTATCTGCTGCCCTACTTCCTCTTTCCTTCTTGGAACATCAACCAAGTTCCTCACTGCCCTCAGCTCTTTGTTGGCCAGGCCTACTGAATCGCATGAGAGATCTCCCCGTATTGTTCCGAGCTTGTCGTTCATAGGATCGTCTTCGTTACCGACTGTCCTGCTTACTACCTGGATAGCATTAGGTCCTTCAATCAGCATAGGGACTACAGGACCAGAAGACAAGTACCTTCTTCGTTTTTCTCCTACAGGGTCACGGAAATGCCCTGCAGCCTGATTAAAATTCAACCTTGCTGTGTAAAATGATTTTATGTCCAAACCACGCCTCAAGAAGTACTTCATTACCTCTGACTCAAGGCCCCTTTCAGCAACATCTGGCTTGAGAACAGCTACAGTCCTTTCAACGTATCTTTCAAGGCTCATTTCACTACTCTTGAATTATAACACTATATAAAGCTTTCGCTTGGAGAGCTTAGATATGTTTAAAAACCATCTTAGCAAGCTTTTTCCAAAAGGGGGCATCAAAATCAAGGCTATAATCCCTGCTGCTGGATTCGGAACAAGGCTCGCTCATATCTCAAATGGCAAGCCGAAGGCATTGATGCTGATAAAGGGCAAACCTCTTCTAGATTACATCATCGAAAAGCTAGATAAAATCGATGAAATAGACGAGGTTTTCCTTGTTAGCAATGCAAAATTCTTCCCTCAGTTTTTTGAGTGGAAAAGCGCAGTGAAATCAAGGATACCTATAACATTGCTAAATAACGGCGTATGGCAAAATGAGTTCAGGAAGGGAAGAGTGAATGATATTGTATCACCGTTCCCGAAAGGCATACTAGATGACATCATCATAGTGCTCGGCGATAATTTCTTCAATTTTGAATTAAAAGAGATTGTGTCTTTCTTCAAGGCGCGCAATGCAGATGTAATAACAGTCTATGATGTGCATTCCCTGGATGAGGCAAAAAAACTCGGAGTTGTGACAATTGACGAAAACAACAGGATCGTTCACTTAGCAGAGAAACCTGAGCGACCACGTTCAACATTGTCTGTCGCAGGAGTATACCTGTTCACGGCTAAGACAGCAGAGATGCTACGCAAGTATGCTGAAACAGCGAAAGACGACAGAGGACCGACGCACTTCCTTGAGGATAATTACACCACGCATCCGTTCTATGCGTTCATAGTGGATAGTGATAAAAACCAGTGGCATGATGTAGGCTCGGAGGACGTCTATAACAAAATAAAATGAAAGCAATAATTCCTGTGGCTGGATTCGGGACAAGGATAGAGAATATAGCTAATGGCAGGCCGAAAGCTCTTCTTCCGATAAAAGGAAGGCCGTTGATTGAGAACACGATCGAGAAGCTGAACAAGCTGCCAGAAATATCAGAAATAGTGATGATAACCAACGGCAAGTATTATGACCAGTTCGTGCAATGGAAGGCGGAAAGCAAATCCAGATTGCCTATCACAATCCTGAACAACGGCGTGCTGACTAATGAAACGCGGAAGGGAGCTATACGGGACATAGGCTCATGCATCGACAAGGAAGACGAGATATTTCTGATATACGGGGATAACCTGTTCACTGTTGACCTGAGGAAAGTCCTTGATATGTACCACGAGAAGAAAACCGTCATAATCGGGACGTGCGATGTGCATTCGGTTGATGCAATCAAAAAATTAAGCGCGGTGCAGTTGGACGCCAACAACAAGGTGATTGACTTCGTCGAAAAGCCTGAGAATCCAAAATCAACTTTATGCGGAACAGGGATAAACATATTCACGAAAGAAGCAGTTGGTTTGCTAAAACAATATATAGCCAATCATGAGCTGAATCAGGATGCACCAGGATTCTTCATCCAGTGGCTGCAGAAGAGAGTGCCTATCCATGCTTATGTCATAGACGGAATAAAAGAAAAGTGGTATGACATCGGGGCTGAAGAGGTGTACAACCAAGTAAAATGAAAAAAATTTCAGTCATTGGAGCGGGATATGTTGGTTTGGTCACAGGGGTTTGCCTTGCAGACTTAGGCAACGAAGTGATCTGCGTCGACATCAAGCCAGAAGTAATTGAAAAACTCAACAGAGGAGAGGTGCATTTCTACGAGCCGGGCCTCTCTGCAATCATGAAGGAGAACATCGAAAGAAAAAGACTGGTGTTCACCACCAACCTGAAGGATGCTGTAGAAAAATCCGAGATAATATTCATCGCTGTGGGCACTCCTCAAGGCCCTGATGGCTCGGCTGATATCTCCCATGTCATAACTGCAGTCCATGGCATCGCTGATTGCATCAACAATGATAAGATCCTTGTCATGAAGAGCACGGTTCCGGTCGGAACCTGCAAGGCTGTCCAGCATGTCTTCGACAAGAAATCAAAGTTCGAGGTCAGCGTCGTGTCCAATCCAGAATACCTGAAGGAAGGAGATGCGGTTCGTGATTTCCGCAGGCCTGACAGGATAATCCTCGGAGGAGTCGACTCAAAAGCGATAGAGGCAATGAAAGCGTTGTACTCTCCGTTTGTGAAAAATGGGCATCCTATCTTCGTGATGAACTGGGAAAGCTCCGAGCTGACGAAATACGCTGCAAACTGCATGCTCGCGACCAGGATCTCATTCATGAACGAGCTGTCTCGCTTCTGCGAAAAGACAGGCGCGAACATAGACGACGTGAGGAAAGGCATAGGCTCTGATTCGAGGATAGGCCAGTCATTCCTGTATGCAGGCGTTGGCTACGGAGGCAGCTGCTTCCCTAAGGATGTTTCTTCCCTTATCCACCAGGCGCAATTCCATGGAGCTCCGCTAAAAATAATCGAGGCGACGCGAGACGCCAATGAAAAGCAGAAGCAACTCCTGCTGCAGAAGGCAATATCGCACTTCGGTGATTTGAAAGGGAAAACATTTGCAATCTGGGGCCTGACTTACAAGCCTGAGACTGATGACGTGAGAGACGCACCTTCGATAAGCATAATCACTTCCCTGCTGGCTGAGAATGCTGAAGTGACTGCATATGACCCTAAAGTCTCTCCAACCATAAGAAATGAAATCAAAGGCAACATAACTTACTTGAACGACAAGTATGACGCGCTGAAAAACGCGGATGCATTGATACTGATAACAGAGTGGAATGAGTTCAAGGAGCCGGATTTCAACCAGATCTCAAAATTATTGAAGAACAAAGTGATATTCGACGGAAGGAACATCTACAACAAGGATGAGCTGATTAAACTGGGATTCACTTACTATGGTGTCGGAAAATGAAAATAATCGTGACAGGCGGAGCAGGGTTCATAGGGTCTCACCTAGTGGAATACTTATTGAACAAGGGAGAGCATGTGATATGCCTGGACAATTTCCTCACTGGGACAGCTGACAACATAAAGAAGTTCAACTCAGATCCGAATTTCGAGTTCATACACCATGACGTCCTCAACCCGATATTCATAGAGGCAAAGCAGGTGTACAACCTCGCATGCCCGGCATCGCCAGTGCATTACCAGCTTGACAGGATCAAGACAGCCAAGATAAATTTCATGGGCGCGTGGAACATGCTTGGATTGGCGCACAAGAACCACGCTAGGATCCTCCAGGCTTCAACATCTGAAGTGTATGGAGACCCGAAAGTCCAGCCTCAGGTCGAGAGCTATTTCGGAAATGTCAATCCGATCTCGTTAAGAGCTTGCTACGATGAGGGAAAGAGGGTCGCTGAAAGCCTGTTCTTCGATTATCACAGGCAAAGCAATGTTGACATAAGGGTTGCGAGGATATTCAACACTTACGGGCCGCAGATGACAGAGAATGATGGAAGGATAATATCGAATTTCGTAGTGCAGGCGCTGAAGAACGAGCCGCTAACAGTCTATGGCGACGGACTGCAGACAAGGTCTTTCTGCTATGTCTCGGACATGGTCGAGGGATTGTATAGGTTAATGAACGGGAACTGCATCGGGCCGATGAACCTAGGAAACCCTGACGAGCATACTGTGCTTGACATGGCGCAGAGGATAAAGGCCATGACCAATTCAAAGTCAGAGATTGTTTTCAAGCCGATACTCGCTGATGACCCTGTGAAAAGAAGGCCGTCAATAGATCTCGCCAAGAAAGAGCTCGGGTGGGAGCCTAAAGTGAAGCTTGAAGAAGGGCTGAAGAAGACAATCGAGTACTTCAGGGAAAAACTGGGAGTGAAGTGAGATGAAAGTCCTCGTGACTGGCGGAGCAGGATACATTGGGAGCCATGTAGTCAGAAGATTATTGCAGAAGAATCATGAAGTAATAATGCTTGATAATCTTTCACGCGGTCACATCGAATCAGTTCCAAAAGAGGCTGTTTTCATAAAGGGCGATCTTGCCGACAAGAAAGTACTAGAAAAATTATTTTCAGAATACAAAATTGATGCTGTAATGCACTTCGCTGCATTCGCTTATGTGGGTGAGTCTATAAAAGAGCCAAAGAAGTATTTCAAAAATAATGTCGAAAACGGGCTGAATTTACTGGATGCTTGCGCAAGGCATGGCGTAAAGAAGTTCATCTTCTCATCTTCATGCGCGGTTTACGGCACCCCTGAAAATCTTCCTATCACCGAGGATTCAAAGAAGCATCCTGAAAGCCCGTATGGCGAAACCAAGATGATTTTCGAGAACCATCTTGCTGATTACGACAGGAAGCATGGTCTTAAATTCATTTCCTTGAGATATTTTAATGCAGCCGGAGCAGACGATTCTGGCGAGATAGGAGAGCATCACGATCCCGAGACTCACTTGATTCCTTTAGTTCTTGGTGTAGCATTAGGTAAAAGAGAGAACATCGCTATCTTTGGCAAAGATTATCCTACGAATGATGGAACTTGCATGAGGGACTATGTTCATGTGAACGATTTGGCTGATGCACATTTATTGGCATTGGAAAATCTAGGCAAGGAAAGTAAATTCTATAACGTTGGCACAGGCTCAGGATATTCTGTGAAGGAGATTGTAGATGCCTGCACGAAAATCACAGGGCATGATATTCCGGTAGTTGATGAAGCAAGAAGACAAGGGGACCCGCCAGCGCTTTACGCTGATTCGTCGAAGATAAAAAAAGAACTAGGGTGGAAACCCAAGTATGATCTTGGCAGGATAATCGAGACTGCCTGGAAATGGCACAAGAACCATCCGAACGGTTATTGAGTTTTATTCTCGTCTTCAACCAAATGCTCAACTATAGATGAGAACGCTGGTCTTGTTATGAATACCCCGACCATCGCTCCGACAATCGTAGAGATCGCAAAGCCCCTTATCAATCCTGCGCCTGCGAACAGCAACGGAAGCATCGCGGCCACTATCGTGAAGAACGCAGCCATCACTATGCTGAACGCGCGCTTGACCTTCTCTTTCCAGGAAAGTACATATTCCTGCTCCTTCCTCAGGATTTCATCGGTGATGATAATCTGGTCGTTCACTCCAGTTCCTACAGCGGCGATTATCCCTGCGATTGCAGCGACATCAATGCTCCAGAACTGCCTTGCGAAAGCAGCAACTCCCAATGTTATGAAAACCTCTGAAAATACTGTCAGCATGATAGGGATCGTAAGCTTGATTCTCCTGTATTTCAGGAAAATAATCAATGAAACTCCAATTATTGCGACTATGGCGACGATGAAAGTGTTCTTTATGAATGTCTGGCCAAGGACAGGGCTTATGGTGTCCAGCTTCACAATCTCAATCTTCAATGGAAGGCTGCCTGTGATCAATATAGTCTGAAGCTGCTTCATCTCTCTCAATGCATCCTCGTAAGCAGAAGCCTCATCAATGCCGAATCCAGGACCTGAAATAGCTATGTCTGTTGTCTCAGCGCCCTTGAGGTTCGAGCTGATCCTTAAACTGTTGACCAACTGGCCATCCAGGTAAAAGTCAATCGGCTTCTCAAGATAGCTGCCGTTTACAGCAAGCTTGTCTGTTACAGTTGCATGCCTTGTAGCTGCTTCAGCGCTCAATTTTATCGCGAACTCGAACTGGCATTGGAACTGGTTGTTGCCTGCGCTCGTGCAAGGCGGGACTATACCCGAACATTTGGCGTCATCCCTGCACACGAACGGAACATCTCCCTTTCCGCCCTCGAAGACAAGCTCATCTCCTATCTTGGCCTCGAAGATCCCCTGCTGGCCGATCAATGTCGAGACTTCATCTTTAGTCACGCCTGCCATCTCTATGATTATGAATCTCCCGCCTTCTAGATCCCTCGCAGAACGTATCTTCAAGTCTGCAAGGCCGTAGACGTTCAGCCTGTTCTCAAGGACAGCGATCAAATCATTCACCTGCGGCTCAGTTATCTCCTGCTCGCTTATTGGCTTCAGCAAAACCCTTGTTCCTCCACTCAAATCAAGGCCTTTCTTGATGTTCGTCTTGGCTGCCTCGCCGACAGTTATCTTCGGATCTCCAGGAGTAAGATAGACGAAGTTGCCGTCTGAAGTTGAGATGCTGAGCTTCTTCTTCGGCAGGAATTCCTTAAGGAAATCGTTGTACTGGTCGATGGTTGAAAATTCAACATCATTTACAGATACCAATGTGCTTCCGACATCAACAAGAGAACCACGCTTGACATTTATTATCGAGAGATTGTTGTTGACTATGAATCCGATGTCATCTGTGATGTTGTAACTGACCTCTTCTGTGCTGGTCTTTACAGTGATTGACTTCGGAGGAGCCTCAAGGCCTTTCTTTATAGAAGCGAACTTTGAAAGAGAATCGATATCCTCGCCGTTGATAGTCAGCAATTTGCTTCCGACCTTTATCCCCTGTTGCTGCTCGAAGCTTCCGTCCTCGACGCTCTTGACCTCTATGCCTGTCGCCCATGGACGGGGGTTGATTGCTAGGAGGGCGAAGACTAACGCGATTATCAGGACCCATACTTTCATAGTCAGGTACTTGCTTTTCATAAGCTTCTTTTCTCCGCGTAACTCAGCAATATGCTTGAGTTCATCAGGTAGGTGGCTATGATATCAACCAGCAAACCAATTATTATTATCGAGAACATCTCCTTCATGACGAAAGAGGTTGAGATGAAATAACCAGCTGTCAACGCGACTATCGCAGCCAAGGTCATTGTCAAGCCTGTCTTGACAGAGCTCTTCATCCTATCGAACGGAGTGCCTTCCTTCCTTTTCAGGACTCTTGTGGTCTGCAGGATATCAGTATCAATTGAATAACCTATAAGCAACAAAAACGCTGAGATTCCGGCAGCAGAAAGCTTGATTCCTATTAGATTGACTATCGCCAAGGTGACTATTATGTCCATGAATGCGGCGAAGACAACTGCCAATGATGGTATGACTGTCCTGTATGTGACGAAGACGACCACTGCCATGAGTATGAAAGAGAATAGAATAGCGATGAGCATCTGCCTGTAGAATGACTGCCCTAAGCCAGAACCAACTATTTCCATCGAAAGGTTGTCCTGCGTTAGCTCGAAACCCAAGTACTTCTCAAGCTCTGACTCCAGAAGCTTGTCATCCAAATCAGCAGTCTCGACTATCAGTCCAAGAGGCTTGCTTGAGCCGAATTCAGAGAGAACTCGGACACTTGACTCGCCGACGTTCTTGTTAAGGTAAGCTTCCAGGTCCTCGACATCAACCACCTTGTCAGAATAGACCGTGGCTGTAATGCCCCCGCTCAGGCTGACATCCTTCAGAGCTATATCCCCTGTTTTCTGGTATTGCACGAAAATCAGGACCAGCGCTATGACGACCATCGCAAGAGGTATCAACAGCAGCTTCCTGTGATTCTTATGGTAAAACTCAGCTATTTGCATGGGCTATGGGCTGGAATTAGTGTTTAAAAAGCTTATCATAAAATTTATATACAATCTAACCACCTTTCTTAAAAAGAGGTTGCATAATAAATGACTGTTGAGAGAGGTGTAGTGGCGCTAGCTATAATGCTGTTTCTTATATCTGCCCTCGCCAATGCACAGGCAGAAGGACCATACAAAGTCGACCTGAACCTCTCGAAAACCACTTATTTGCCGAATGAAGCCATCGATGGTAACGCACGATTGTTTTTCAACATTCCAGTATCAGCTGAAACAACACTGAAGATAAGCCTGAACAACATATCTTCGACGAAAAAGCTCAGCGCATTGCTCACGGAATTACAGATTGCTTACACTGCAACAGCAACGAAGACATCTGCTGCGAACCCTACATCATCCAAGACCTTGATATTCAACGAGGCTGGAAGCCAGAGGATCTCATTCAAGCTGCCGAAAGGAGCGAGGGTTGATGCAATAGACTCTGATGTTGAAGGCTTGCAGTACAACAGCACGTACCCAAGATCACCGAGCATGGATGTAGGCGATGACGGATTCGCTGAATGGGAGTACAAGGGCGGACTGACAGGGTACATGAACAACATATCCTCGGCAACGCTTGACCAGAACACAGACTCACCTACAATAATAAACAACAACCTGAACTACTACTGCCAGAAGCTCAACCTCCCGTCAGCGAAAGACTTCAGGATAACAGCGAGATACTCAAAATACAGCTCGACTTCAACAAATGCCAACCTGACAGCGACGATACTATCGTTCCAGCAGTCAGGCGGATCAATAACAATAACAGGGACTAACAGATGCGATCTGCCAGAGCCAAGCTCAACAACAGCTGGCTGGGGAAGCTGCGACATAAACTTGCAGAACGCGATAAGCGGGGATTACATGGTTTGCGTGCATAACAAGGACGCGATATCCCAGAACACATATTACCTGTCAACGAGCACGGCGACATCGACGACAGCTTACTCATGCCAGAACTCCTGCAGCACGTTCTCGAATGACTTCTATGTGATGGTAAGGGCAGGGAACTACTCTGACAGCTTCTCGGAAAGGCAGAAGATATCACAGGGGATAACGCAGTACTCAATGAAGCAAGCGATGACAGATTACCTGGCGACTTGCCAATCAGCCACAGCAGACTGCGCAGTCCCTGTAGCAGTGAAATCCAACTCGAAAGGCAAGCTTACATTGTCAAATTTAATAATACAATACACTTCAAATGGCGTAGCTAGGGAAGAGAAGAACTTCTACGACCTTTCAACCCAAGTCGGGATGATAAGCACGATAGACAACATCAACCTGTCTCAAAATGCAACAACAAACATCTCGATACCGATAACAAATTTCAAAGAGTTCACAGCGCCCCAGCCGGAAAACAACAAGACCACTCTTTACGAGATCAAACTTGAGGTGAACCCGGGGCCTGACGACAGCGACAAGATAAAAGTCGACAAGTCAGCGCAAGCTGGAACGCAGACAACTTCAGTGGAAGCGTACCTGGACAACACGAAATCAAGGCTTGAGGAGATGTTAAGCGATTATCCTGAGATAACAAGATTGACAGAGCTAAAGCCAGGGATGGAAGCAGCGATACAGCAGATAGCAGCGAAGCAGACTGAGGCAGCTGCGATAAAAGCTAGCAACGCGTCAGACACTGACAAGAAGCTAGAGGCGATAAGGACTGACGTCAAGAATCTTGTAAGCAAGCTTCCTAAATCTATAATAGAGAAGCAGTCGATAACAGACAAGTCGATAGTAGGACCGAATGACATTCCCCTGACTGTGCTCAATGGAATGCCAGGAGACAAGGTCTATTTCTACCAGAAAACACTGGACATAACTGCGAAAGCCACCCTGTATGAACTGACATTCTTCGGAGGGCCTGTAGCAGAGCTGACTTTTGTTGAAAAGTCAATACCTGGAGTAAGCTATGGGTCAAGAGTCTACGAATCAATACCAAATTCGATAATAGCAGCAGGCGACATAGCGTTCGAACCAGTCGAGGCATCTTCCGGGCAGGGATACTTTGAATTCGGATCTAGCAGCAGAGTGACATACGTGTACGAGGGGAATCTGCTCAGCTCCTTGAGCGAATTGAAGACTTTCGTAGTGCCTGAAAAACTACCAACGGAGATAGAGAAGAGCATCACGACATGCGGAGATAATGTATGCACGGTACTGAAGATAGGCGACGAGGAAATCCCGGTTGAAGACGAGATAACGTGCCC
>DATDVX010000089.1:0-3504 GCA_035289885.1 Candidatus Nanoarchaeia archaeon
TTCAGGCGCTACTACGCCAGTCCCTTTTTCCCATGCGAGGAATGTCTCCCTTAAGTCTCTTGAAGGTGTAGTATCATATCCTGCTTTTGATAGCGCCTTTCTCAATGCTTCTCTTGCATCTGCAGGGTCTTTCTTTCCGACAAACTCCTTTCCTGTTCCAGTCAGATATCTTTGCTGGAACGATGGCAGGTCTGATTTTCTGCTGGCTGCAACCGCAGTGTCTAGCATTGTGATCAAGGCTCTTCCAGTCCTCCTAAGATAGTCTCCGCGCATCTTTCTAAGCGAGTTGTACCCGGCAGTCACCATCTTCGAGGCCGCCTCATACAGCCTATGAGCTCCAATAAAGTCTGAGACTGTCGCTGCATCAACTCCTCCAAGAACGCCGCCTTTTTCTCTCAAGGCCTGTGCCCTTGCGTCCCAATAAACTTCAGGAGGCTTAGCTTCAGAAGTCCATGAATCAGCGATGAAATGGTTGGTCCCGCTTTCCTGCAGGATATCCCCGCCCCAAAGTGTGTCTACTCCTATCACTGCTGTTGCGATGTCATGCGCCTGATGATCATACAATTCCCTGACTTCTTTTCTCTGCGCATTTTCAGCCCTGAGAACTTCCAGAGGTTTGTTAGCCATCGGCTTCGGGATTGCCAAACACTATATAAAACTTTCTTAAGTATCAATTCAGAAGTGGTTACAGATTATTCAAGTTTTCTAACTAGCCTTCCGCCCAACGTCGAGAAATACTGGTCTCTGTCTATGGCTTCCCTTGCGGATCCTCTTGTCTGCAGCTGGCACACCTCAAAGTACTTCCATACATCATAGCCTTTCTTATCCTTGAAGCCGGCTCCGACGCCTTTCTGGGCGTATGCTTTCAGGTAATAATTCCGAAGGTCATTTTTCTTCGCGATGTTTCTTTCATTCTCATTGAGCGAAGGCCGGGGGTCATTCTCAGTTGTCACGATCTCAGCGACATTTGCCATCATGTCCATCGCTCCGAGCGGCGAGGTGTCATAAGCATGCTTCCCTGTTTTTTCGAATCCGTATGCGCTCAATGAGAGGTCCATAATCTTCTCTAGGTCAGCGTCATCTGACTGTCCTCCTCGGTGCGGATAGCGTGGCATCCTGTTCCCTCTTACATATTCCCTCCCGTCAAAAGACCTTGACACAGACTCGAATTGTATCTCATTAGGTATTGAATATTCCTTGCCTTCTTTTTTGGAAAGCCATTTCGCATAGGCTTTCATGTCGTCAGGAGTTATGTTCACTATAGGATAATCATCGCTATCTTCCGGAAAGGATTTTTCAGCCCTGTCGAACTTGAATCTGCTTGGATTGTTCCCGAACTCGCCAGAGTACATAGGCATCTCATATTCAGGGTTTTCCTCAAGGAACTTCCTGAAATCCTTGTTCCTTACCTCATGCCTTCCGATTTCAAAGCTCCCGCCGTTGAATACTCTCTTCTTCTCGTGGAATTCGCTTTCGATTGCAAGGTACGATATGAAGTGCTTGTTTGCAGCAGTTTCAATTAACCTCGGCATGCTCGGGTCATTGGCGTATTGCTCATTCGCCGCCCATCCGGCAAAGTCGAGCAGGTGTTCAATGTTCTTCTTGTCGCCATTTCCGAATATTACTTCTCCTCCAGGTATCAGTATCATCTCCCAGCTCGGCTTCCTGTTCCTTTCCTTGGACCATCTGACCTCCTCTTCGATCATTTCATATTTTGCGAAAGCGTCCATGAACTTGAAGTATGTCTGCTCGGCTACCTCATCATCTGAGTTGTTCGGTCTTTCTCTAGTCAGGAATTGCTTAGTGGCTTCGGTGTCAAGGACGGATTTCTTCGCCAGGCTGAAGAACTCTTCTGGTTTGTAGAATTCAACAAGTCTTTTCCCCTCGTCTTCAGGCAGCTCCTTCGTTATCCTGATGTAGTTCTCTATAGTTTTCTTTTCTTTGTCAGCTTCTTCCAGGTTATTCAGCCACATTAGCATCTCTTTTTGCTTCTCCACCAGGTTGTCTTTCTTTCCAGGCTTCAGCTTCATCAGCTCTCTCCTCAGATGGTTTCTTGGCGCGTAATCCTCTGGAGTTTTCCCGCCAAGCTTGTATGAGAAGCTGCCTCTTATGATCTCTCTCACGTCTGTTGCCTCTTCTGCGCTTGCAACAATGTTTTCAATGCTATCTTGGTTCATCATGCCAATCCCCAAGGCTATTCCAGCAAGCAATCCTCTCAGTCTCATTTTTTCGGGAACCTCACCATCATCCTTGAAGCGTCTGTGCTCCTTCCGTTTGCGCTGTCAGCTTGCTCGAAATTCGCGACAGCCCTCTTGCTTATCGCTGCGGCATATTCAATCGGTTTTTCTTCTCTGGCTTCTTTCGGGGCGTCTTCTGGTATCCTCAACGCGAAGCTTCCCTTCGCGACAGCCCTCTGCAGCAAGGTTCTGTACCTTGTCGAGGATTCAGCCCATCTACACACTTCCCGCTCTTCTTCAGTCGGAGTCGTGTTCATCGGCCTCCTGAATGTTCCTTGTACAATCTCATTGTAGTTGCAGCTGCCGGCAATCAGCCCATAAGGGGAGAATCCGTTCCACAAGTCCTTGTTCTTCAGGTAATCTGCTTCAGTCAAGTAAGGCTCTTCCTTGGTTGTTATCCTGAAGTTGAACCATTCTGATTTGGCTATGAATCCGGATGCGTAAATGTTCCTGCCCTGTGTTCCGCGCAATGCCTGCTCGTAAGTCTCTTCGTCGATTATGCCTGCGTAATCCTGGTTGATCCCTTCATTCTCTGCCAATTCCTTCGCTTTCTTTATGAACTCAAAATAATTCAGCCCGCTTATCGTCTTTGATTTGCTGTCCAGCGGATTTTCAGTCATCTCGAATCTTCCGACAAGCACTGTCTCATCCCTCGCTTTCCACCCGTTCCCGAGCAACTGCGTCTTTTCCTGGTCGAGGACGTTTGATTTGCAGTCCTTTGTCATCTCTTCGATTTCTTTCATGGTTGCGGTTCCGTAATAGAACTGTATTCCGCCAGGGATTGTTACCAGGTCTAGGTTTATTACGGCGTTTCTGTATGTCCGGAAATTCCTTGGATCCTTGGTTTTCATGTGCTCAAGCCTGTTCACTGTCTCTTCCAAAGACTGCGTCCTATCAACAAGGCTCCTAAGCCTGAATCTCTTCTGCGCCGACTTCTCATAGCTGAATTTTTTCGCAAAATTACTTATGCAGTCTTTTTCAAATTCGGTTCTTTCCGCTAGCATTCTCGAATATCCTCTGTCTTCCGGATTTGCAAACGTCTTCTCCCAGGAATCCAGCACCTTGCTGCTTATCTCTCTTATTTTTGAAAATGCGCTCTCAATCTCTTTCGAGTCAAGCTGCTCATGCGATAGGAAATCATTTGCCTTGTCCCTTCCCCGGTCAATAACTCCTGGCCCGTCAATATCATATGCGAACAGCATGCCAATCGCGCCATCAATGGTCTTCGGTGCAGCGACTGGTGGTTTAGCATCGTTCTCTTTTCCAT
>DATDVX010000090.1:0-9414 GCA_035289885.1 Candidatus Nanoarchaeia archaeon
CTATCGAACTTGGGATGCCTCCGACTGCAGGGCTTGGAATCGGCGTCGACAGGATGGTCATAATACTCACAAATTCAGACAGCATAAGAGATGTGATACCATTTCCGTTCATGAAGAGGCTTGATGATACTTCTGAAGAGAATACAGAGAAAAAAGACAATTCTTCGAGAAAATAAAAGAAACATTTATATACTAGTACTGAAGTTGAGTTGCTTGAAATGGCTCTACAAGCCTTGTAGACGCTGATTTCGAATAGATAAAAAACCATCGGGGTGAAATAATGGCAGAACTATTGGTAGTAAGATCGAAGATAAAAGATGAAGCAAAGAACATGAATGTTTCTGGTGACTTCGCCGAAGCTTTGAGCAAAGTAGTCGCTACTCTTGTAAAGGACGCTTGCAGACGAGCCAAGGAAAACGGAAGATCAACAATCAAGCCAAGGGACTTATAAATCCCTTTTGCTTTTCTTTTTTTCTTAAAAACCTTTAAATATTCTAACGCCTTGTGATGATTCATGGGCAAAAAGATAATTTTATTGGCAATCATGCTTATTCTGGCAGGCTGCGCGAGGGAAAATCCGCAAACAACGCAGATAACAGAGCAAGCATGCGTTGAAGCGGGCGGAAATTGGAACGAGTGCAGCTCTCCTTGCTTGGGAGAAGGGGAAGAGGTATGCATACAGGTGTGCGTCGCGCAGTGCGAGTGCGCAGGAATAGCAGGATTCAACTGCCCAGACGGATATGAGTGCAGGATTTCAGGGAAAATCGCTGATGAATTAGGGAGATGCGTTAAGGAATAACACTTCCCAACCGCGACCTATAAGTTTTATAAAGAAATTCTCCCATGATAATGGCTCAAGAGGTGAATAAAAAATTTCGAAAGCTAAGGGGAGTCGGAACGAACGGGAACTTTTCCACATGTTCTGGGAAAATGGATGGGCTTGTTTGCGAACAGCAGGAAGCGGATCAACTTCTTTGCCGGCGCCTGATCTACTAGTAGGGAATGCAACACGCGTATTGGCAATAGAATGCAAATCCGGGAAAGGAGAGTACAGATACATCGACAACACCCAAGTAGAGGAATTGAAGACCTTTGCGCAGAAATTCGGAGCAGAGGCATGGGTGGGCGCGAGATTCGACGGTAAAGGATGGTTCTTCGTGAAAGCGAATGAACTTACAAGCAGCGGAAAGAATTTCGTTGTGTCCAAAAAGGAAGCATTTGAGAAGGGGCTGAGGTTTGAGAAGCTTATAACTCCGTAAGATTTACGGAAATTCTTGATAAACCCATTTTAAGGACAATATCTCTTGAATAGCAATGAAGCTATTCATCCTGATGATGTTGCTATGCGCAGTAGAAGCGAATGCCGCGACGTACATAAGCGAGATAAACTACGATCCAGAAGGCAGCGACAACGGAAAGGAATACGTGGAGATATTCTCTGATGAAGACATTAACCTTAGTGGCTTCATGATAACAGATTTCAAGTCAGAAGATGCGTTGAAGCAAGTGAAGTATTTTGATGGAAATTACTCTATAATAGCCGAGGAAAACTTCAACCATAGTGGATTGAATGTCACGGTTTATTCTGTTGGCGCGACAATTGGGAACGGACTGAACAACGATAGGGATGCGATAATACTGAAGAACATATCGCTAATTGACGCTGTTGTCTATTCAAATTCAATTGGAGGAGATGGAAATGCGTTGTGCATTGAGAATTTCCTGCTGAAGAGATGCGAGCAGACACCTGGAAAAGAGAATGAATTCAATAAAAACAAAACTAAAGAGAACAGCAACATAAGCCTGGCAATATCAGAGGTTATGCCTGACCCTAATGGAAAAGACACAAACCCTATGCCAGAAGGAGAGTGGATCGAACTTCATAACAAAGGAGGCTCTACAATTGATCTTGAAGGATTTTACCTTGCTGATGAAAAAGGCAACAGGTTCACTGTAAGCTCTGTCACTACAATGAACACGACCTTAATTGAACCAGGAGCATACTTCCTCGTATATGGCAACGGGAAGGGCATGATGAACAACGATGCTGATGCAATAACATTATTTGACAAGAACAATGCATCGATAGACAAGGTCAGCTACACTTATTCCCGGGAAGGGCTGTCATGGAGCAAGTTCGGAGACAAGTTCCTGATTTCCAGGCCAAGCCCTGGGCTGAAAAACATTGAAGAGCTGAAGAACACTTCGTCTGAAATAAAAATAACAGGGATAAACGAGGGCAATGATGAAGAGGCGAGATTCGGAGACATCGTTTACGTCAATGTCGAGATAGACAAGGGGAACACGACTAAGAACTCATTGAAAATCTATGCGAAGAACATAAGCAAGCAGACAAGATTCACGATGCCGGAGAGGATTGGAAAAACATCATTCACGATACCGCTGCAGCTTGACCCGAATTGCGATGGCAAATACAAGGATGGGTTCTATGACATAATAGTTGAGGGACTTGATGCGCAGAGCGCAGACAGGATACTTGTGAAAGGCAACAGCAGCTACTGCAAAACGAAGGAAATACATGTGGCTGAAGCTACAAGCAGCGTGAAATCCAATGCGAAAGAACGGCCGATAGAAAGGATTATAAATCAAAGCGTGGCTTTGAGTAGAATATACATATCGAGCGATGAAAAGGCCAAAAGGACGGCGATATTCATCTTTTCAGCGGTTATGCTGCTGATGCTTGTCACACTAGGAATAGGAAAATGGCAGTAAAAAAAATAAAAGTCAACATAATAATAGAGGTGCTTGGAAACCCGAAAGAGCACGTCAATGAGACGCTCAACCTTCTTGTAAAGAGGCTCAAGGAAGACACCAAATTAAGCGTCGCCAAGACGCAGATTTTTGACGCTGTGCCTGTTGAGAAAACACCGATGTGGACAGGATTCGTCGAGACTGAGATACACTTCAAGAAGTTTGAGGACCTAACAGGATTCTGCTTTGACTATTATCCTTCATCAGTCGAGATAATAGAACCTGAAAAGCTCGACCTAAACGCGCCTGAACTGACCATGCTCTTCAATGACATCGCTGCAAGGCTGCACAAGACGCATACGCTTGTGAGGGACATACACGCGCAGAACAGGGTACTTGCCAAAGAGCTGATGAAGCAAAGAGAAGCTGAAAAGAAATAATTATTTTTTTGTTTCCCTGATCAATTCTGAAAAAGATTTTTTCTGCGTCTTTTTCCTTGAAAAAAAGTAGACTGCAATCCCCGCTATCAATGTAAGGATCGTGACTATCAATGATGACGAGACTTTTGCAGGCTCTTCATACAATGTCTCTTCTCCTGTCAGGTTCAAAATGTCATTCAAAGGCTCTGCTTCTGCAGAAGGATAATAAGAACTATGGGAATCGCCAGGAGCGCGAGGATCTGTCCTTGATGGTACCTCGGGCTTAGCTTCTTCCCACGGATTGAATATTATAGAGATAGGATAAGATGATGCCACATTGCCTGAGGATGCAAGAAGGCTGCCGGAATAGCTCTGCTTCTGCGGATTTTGGTCATTGTTGATGGTGAGGATGATCTCTTTCTCTTCCTGCGAAGCCAAAGAGGCAATCTCTTGAATGCTTATCGAGGCTATGCCTGCGATATCACCTGAAAAAGACAGCTTGATATCATTAAGAGCTGAGTTCCCGGAATTTCTAAGCTTTATTGGGCCTTCGAGTATTATGTCTGGAACTATTTCCCTGACCAATGACTCTTTCGGAGCGATGAACTCCAGCTTTCCAGATGAAGCTGTTGAAGTTGCTGGTTGCTGCGTAGCTTGAGTTTGAGATTTCTCAAGATTGTAGATCGGAACAATGTAAGAGTTGCTCCCATATGAAAACTTTATGTCTGCACGCTCGAAATTCTTGTCTGCCAGAGTGAATTTGAAAAGGCGTGCCTTGCCTTCGAAGATCTTCTGCGGAGTCGAGTAGATATGAGTGACGTGATCAGCTGATTCAATCGTGATTTCGACATCACCTGCCTTGGATATTACTTCCATGTTAAGCTGCTGGCCTGAAGTGAAGAACGAAGGGCTTATCGAGAGTATTGGCGATGAGGACGCGACATCGAAAGACGCTTGCTGATCGATCTGCTTCAGTTTCCCATCCTGCATGAAGACCATGTTCTCAACAACCAATGAATATGATCCACCTGCAAGATCAAGCGGAAGGTCAAATGAGATGAAATAAAGCTTGTCCTTAAGCTTAGATATGAAAGGCGCAATCCTTATTGATGAGCCATTGCTTGCCTCCAGCTTTATATCCTTGGATTGAGGCAGGAATTCAGGCTTTGCCTGGATCGAAAGCTCTGACTGGAATGTCTCGCCTGGCGAATAAGATGTTTTTAGATTATTGAAAGAGAACTCTGAAGCGCTGGCTAAAGATGATAGGAGAATAAGGAAAAGCAATGAATATAGAAGCCTCATTTTTTGAGAAGTTTTTTAGCTTCTGCCAGCGAGCGGTCAAGCTCTTCCTCTATCTTGGTCTTCTTCGGCTGCTGAGGACTTGCAAGCCTGAATGCCTGAGTCTTTGGCTGTGACTGCGGTTGCTTTGTGCCCTCCATCTGCGAACTGAATGGCATGAAAGGCTTTCTCGTGTCCTGAGGCATCGACTTGTTGCCTTTCATCTTCTTCATAACGAAAACCCCTATAGCCATGGCAAGCAGTACTATTATGATGATTATGAGCCACGCACTTGATCCCTTCTCTTCGAGGTCGCATGTGCAGTCTGACTGGCATTGGCCTGGGCAAGCTGTGTCTGCTGAACCATCGCACTGCTCAAAGCTTTCAACAATGTCATTTCCGCAGACAGCAGACTCTGCTGAACCTGCGCAATCGCTGCATGTAGGGTCTTCAGTTGTGTCGCATGTGCCGTCGCCGCAGAAACAATCTGCCTGGCAGTTCTGCGAATTCTCGCCGAAGTCAATCTCGCACTTGCTGTTTATGACGCAGACATTTGACTGCGAAGAGCAATCCTTAGGGCAGCTGTTCGTGTCCTCGTCGACTGAACAAACGCCGTCGCCGCAGATGCTCAAGCCGCATGGAGCGCATGGGCCGCCACAATCAACATCATCTTCTCCCTGGTTCCTTACACCATCGAAGCAGGATGAACCTCCCAAGCTTCCGCCTGAAGGGACTATCGCACCATCCGAGGAGAAGCCAGCGTAAAGAGCTACGGCTGTATGAAGTATGTTTGAATTCCATGAGCCATCAACGCCTTGCTTGGATTTAAGCCAATCCAGAGCGTTTCCTAATTCCTCTATGTTGCCCCGCTGCTTCAAGGCAAGGACTGAAATAGCAGTCTGATAGGCATCTCCGAAGCTCTTGTCAGCCTTCTGCTTTGTCTTTAATTCGTTTAGAGATGAATCGTCAGTGGTAGCATACGCGAGCAATGCAACCTGGGAAACATCGTTTGAATTGTAGTTGTTCTGCAGCCAAGGAAGCACGTTTATTGAAGAATCCGCCTTGTACAGCGCCCAGTTCGCGTATGCGCTGACTTCTGAGTTGCATGCAGCCTTTGATGTGACGCCATAACATCCGTTGTTTATGGTAATCTTGGCCTTTGTTGACGAAGCTTCCTGGATTATCCTATAAGTATTGCCTGTGTTGAATATTACTGAAATTATCGAGCTGCCTATGTTCGTGCAGTCGACATCAAACTCAAAAAGCGGATTTGAAGACAACAAGCCTGGCTCTATGCATGTATTAATATCGAAGAATGACTTCGGTTGCGAGCCTGAGCAGCCTTCGAACTCGCCCTTGTTGATAGTGATCGTCTTTTCCTTTGAAACATTGTTCTTGATGTATGAGATCTTGCAGGTGCCGTTGTTGTCTGTCGCTACCTGAAGCCACCAATTACCTCCAGTTGTCGCTGAGGAAAGGGCGTTTTTCAGCCATGATTCTGTCGAAGAAGCCTGCTCGCCGAATGAATTAAGGACAAGATATGACAACGCCGTGTCCTTGACCCTGCATGAACCTTTAGGGAAGCAATGCTGCGATGGGTCTTCCTGCGACTTTATCCATGCTAAGCCTTTCTGGGCTTCTGAATTCAGGCCAGAATCCTTGTATGCTAGAGTGGCGAAGACTGTTGTAGTGAGATCATTATTGTAATTGCCGTTGACGCCCTTTGTAATCAGCCAGTCGAATCCCTTCTGGGCAGAAAACTCCGCATTCACGGAAAAAGCTAGAAGTATCATTAATAATGGTATTAGTGCCTTTAGCTTCATCAAAATAACCTCTTCTTTGAGGTAATTCAATGGCAATTTATTTAAATAGCTTTCTATTAAAATGGCTGATGGAATTCTTGGCCAGAGGGAAAAGAGGGATTGTCTACCTTGACGAGGTTGGTGGAAGGAAAGTGGTAGTGAAAAAGGCAAGGGAGAGCAGCACTGCACTTAATAGGATTGAAAACGAGGCTAACTGGCTGAGGAAACTGAACAAGGAAGGGATAGGGCCCAAGCTGATTGAAGAAGGGGAGGGGTATTTCATCGCAGAATTCGTCGATGGAACGCCTTTCGGCAAGTGGATTGAAAAAAACATGGATAAGAAGATATTGATTGGCATCCTGAAGCAATGCAGGACGATGGACAAGATGAAAGTGAACAAGTACGAGATGCACAATCCTGTGAAAAACATAATTGTTAATGACAAGCCTGTGCTGATTGACTTTGAGAGATGCAAGTTCACGCACGAGCCGAAGAATGTAACGCAGTTCGTGCAATTCCTTGTGAAAAGAAAGATACTCGAAAGAAATGACGAGCTTAATGCTGCATTGAAAAAATACAAGGAAGGCTACAGCGAAACGGATTTCAAGAAGTTAATTTCGTTGCTTTAATTGCATAGCATTGATCTTTCAGGTTGCATGCATCGCACTTCTTCTTGTCATCGATTATCTTTGGCAGTTTATTCTCACTCAAGAGCTTTTCAATGTCCTTCAATGTTGAAAGAATCTTATTCCTGGAAATATCGTCGATGCTGACGAACCTCTGCAGCTGGCTGTCGATGTAATTAACATAGCCGGAATGGATTGGCTGCTTGAAATGCTCCTGCAACAATAACGAATATGCGATGACCTGGGTCTTGTGGTCAGGCCAGACGCCTTTCATAGGAGGTTTCCCGGATTTGATCTCAATAGGTGTGTAGATTGAATCACGAAGTTCAACCCTGTCAACCGAGCCTTTCAATCCAATAGACTCAGAAATAACCTGCATCTCGTTGAAAGACATCGGATAGAGGGATTTCCATAATTCCTCTCCGAATAACTTAGTCTTTTCAAGGCCTTCATGGACGTAAGAAGCGCGCAGCTTCGACTCATTCAATAATAAGTTCCAAAGCTCAGTCCTAAAGTCATTCGGGTTGAGCTTCAGGAAAAAGATCTTCTTGAGATTCTTGGAAATCAAAGAGTTGAGTATGTTGAAGTATCTCCTCCTGTAAATCAGCAATATCTCCTCCAATGCCAGCTCCTGCTTGATGTTGGAAACAATGTCATAATCAGCGGTGCTGATCTTGTTGTAGAGCTCATGCTTTATCGAACCACGAACCATCGCCTCGCTCACAGGCCCTTTTAGATTCATGACCTTCTCGAGGAAGAGCTTACGCTGGCAGAAATGGTACGTCATCAGTTCAGAGACAAGCAGCATCCTATGGAATAAGACAGAAGTATTTAAGTAGCTTTCCTAGGTTTTCTCGGAGATTTTCTGGAATTCTGGTTGAGTATCTTCAGCTTCTTCTTCACATAATTTACAGGGTTCTTGATCATCCTGCACAGGCCATCAGGCTTGCAAACGCCTATATTGAGGTAATATGCCTCGTTATCGCAATTTGGAGGGAGAAGCTTCTTAGGCTGCTTTTTTGCCCAGGAGACCTGGCTTCTGATGTAGCCCTCGCGCAATTCCTCGTAGTTCTTCTTGTTCCACTCGTTCAGGACAGTCTCTATCCTGTCAGGAGTATAACCGACATTCTGCAGGAAGTTTGTTAGTATGAAAACTGCGCGTTTCCTGCCGTCTTCCGGAAGGCCCTTCATCATCAGCTTTATGCATGGCGGGAAGTGCTCCTCTGAAACTTCCGTGGTTATTTCGGAGAACTCCCTCTTCTGGTTGATGTCCTTGACCTGAGGAACTGTGGCAGAGGATTTTCTAATGTGGTCAAATGCCTGGATTATCAGCTGCGAAGCTTCATCTTCCTTCGGATGCTTGAAGAAAGGTATTGAAGTCGAGACGTTCTCCATCTTAGCTTTAGACATCTCGAATGTCAATGGATTTTCCACAGGGACGCTGACAAGATTTGTCTTCTCGTTTAGGGAATATGGGCAACGGAACATATGCCTTGATGAGATGAGGACCGCGTCGATGTTAATGACTGTGAATGGATTGAAAGCGTTGTTGACAAGCAATTCCTTTGATGGCTTCTTTATGAATGAAGAGATCTCCTGGATTGTGCTGATTGAGAGTATCTTCTCGGAAAGATGGTCCTTTATCAATGACTTCAGGTACTCGGCGATGGCCCTCACTCCATCAGGGAAAAGCAATCTCGTCTCCTGGTTGTTTACTTGAGATGGGAATGCCTCGAAGGGTATGCTGATGTGGAAACCTGAACCGCCTGAGAATTTAACACCGTAAGAAGAGACGTCATTGAATTTTATCGCCCTGACAAGCAAGTCTGCGCAGGCCTTCGAGTACTCGATGAACTTGCAATCGATGTCAAGCACCAAGTCCCAGCCTTTCCTCAAAGAATCCAGCTGGATTTTCGTCATGCCCGGCTTGAGATCAAGAGGGTTTCTCCACCGCTCCTCAGATATGTGGAATGAAGTGGCGCCGTTGAAAGCGAAAGTCATCACATCGTTGTCGAACTGGAGGATGTCAGGCCTCTTCCCGAAGATTGACTGGAAACGGACAGCGACTTCCCTGTCCTTCGCAGCATCGACTATCGCACGCTGTATGTCCTTCCTTGAATAGTACTTGAGAATCTTCTCGTTCATAAAAGCACCAAGAACCTATAAAGTTTATAAGCCTTGCGAGGGAGAGTGAGAAGTGATGCTATTTCTTGTCTTCTGCTTCGAGCATACCCTGCATCTCAGATTGCATCGACTGGGCGCGAGAACTGAATGACTGGAATTCATTTTCAAGATGAAGCAGGACTTTTTCAAGCTCCTTTACCTGGGCTTGGACTATTGCGCACGATTCCTTCACGGTTTTAGGCACAGCCACCTTGGAACCTACGTTCATCAGGACTTCACTTGGATTGGTGAGCTTAGCGTTGGCAAAAATCCCTGCGCCAAGAGGAACAAGTATTTCCGTATCAGCTTTGGTCTTGCCGACTTCCTCAAGGCTTTCAGCAAGAGAATACATCTCCTCGATCTGCTGCCTCAACGCGCCAATCTGGTTCTGCAAGGTAGTCAGCTGCTGGAATA
>DATDVX010000091.1:0-13928 GCA_035289885.1 Candidatus Nanoarchaeia archaeon
GTGCGAAAAGAATAATCTGAAGCTGAATCTTGTCGAGGTTGCAAATCCGTCCACAGAGGATTACACGACATTGAGATCTGTGCTTTACCCGTCATTATTGGAAGTTTTTTCAACAAACAAGCACAACGAATACCCTCAGAACATCTTCGAGATAGGCAGGGTGTTCAACTTTGGCAAGTCTGAGACAGGCGTTGTGGAGGATGAGATCCTCTCAGCTGCGCTATGCCACAAGGAAGCTGATCTCACAAGGATAAAGCAGGTAGTTGACACTCTTCTTTCCGGGTTGGGCTTGAGCTATTCCATAGAATCAGTTGACCATCCTTCATTCATCATCGGAAGGGTAGCCTCGCTGAAGATAGGCTCGGCAGAGATAGCTGTCATGGGCGAGGTTCATCCTCAGGTGCTTGAGAACTGGGAGATCGAGATGCCTGTTTCATTGTTCGAATTGAATGTCAGCGAATTGTTCAAGGTGCTTAACCAGTAGTATTTACTACTCTAAAATGACTACTTTAGTAAGGTTTATATACTCTTATTTCTTAATCTAGGGCATGGGACTTTCAGATTTGGTTAATGGGGCGAAAGATCTGTTTTTTGATGCTATTGGAAAAGCTTCCAAGGCGTTTCCAGGAGCGAGCCACCTGATGCATGTTGGGATGATTGGAGCGCTTCCGTATGCTGCAGGGCGATACATCGCGAATAAAGCAGGTTTAGGGAAATATTCCGCTATAGCTGGCTTTGCATCTGCTGCAGCTGCTGAAATGCTGTGGAGATTCGGTATTGAGCCAAGCTCACCTTATGATCATCCTGAAGCAGGCCTATATGACTGGATTGGCAGTGGGGAAGCATTGGTCGGAGCAGCAGCCACGCATTATGCAATAACATCGAGAAAGAAAAAACAACCTTAAAATGTTATACAACAAATCAGCAGTCGCGAATCCTGTAGCAGAGACGCCTGAGCAGTTGAGCTTCGCAGAAAGACATTCTCCATTCAACCTTGAGGCAAAGACTCAGGAAGATATCAAGTCAAGAGTAAGCCCGAAGCTAAGGGGTTTAAACCTTGTGAAGAGGATAGTAGGCGTAGTTCATTCTAATGTAATCTACAAGCACAATCATGATTTCAAAGGCGGCAGCAGGACTGCCGACGAGACTTGGCACACAGGTGAGGGCCATTGCATTGAGCAGGGCGTGCTTCTTTATGCAGCCTTGAAACTATTCGGCTTCGAGCCCGGATTTCTAATGGTGAAGAATCCTCGGGGCTATGACTCTGGTGCAACCGGCTCTTTTGGAGTTCATCCTTTCATGACATTGGAATTCAACGGAAGGACATATCTAGCGGATGCAGTGCCTGGAGACGTCAAGGTCAAGCCATTGAGGGATAGCTTCTGCGTAGCCGAGCAGCCATTGACATTCAGGGAGGCTGTCGCTTATTTCATGATGGACAGGGGCGATGAGCTGGGCCAGTATACGGACAAGTTCCCAGAAGCATTGAGCGCATTGGAAACTGCTTTGAAAATAGATCCAAACAATTACACGATTCATTCTACTGTAGCAGAGGTGCTTACACAGCAAAAGGATTTTACTGCGGCAGAGGCTGCGCACAGAAGGGCAATCAGAATGGTTCCTAACTTGCTTGATCCCTGGAAATACCTCGGTGATTTCTTTCAGGACGACAGGAAAAACGGCAGGCTCGGATTAGTGGTATACAGGGATGCGCTCTCGAGAGACACAGCTGATTTCGAGATACTGCAGGATATTGCGTTGCAAGCTTCTGCAACTTATATTTTCGCTTCATTCCGGAACGCTCAGCTCTACAGAGCAATGTTCAACGAATATCATGACTGTGATGAGGCGATAAGCTTGTCCAAAGATGTGATGGAAAGTGCAGCAAGTAAATTCAAGGAAGTGATAGCCAAAAGGCGTATTCCAAAGGCTGCAGTCTGGAAAATGCTTGAAAAGAAACAAGAGTTTGGCGCAGAATATGAAAAGAGAATAGATGAATTTAACGCTCTATGCAAGCAGCTTAATCTGAAGCTTTCAGATTCAGCACTTGTAGAAGTGCGTCTTTAAATCTATTTTCCCGTCGATTACACTAACGCCTTCTTCCTTGAGAAGCCTGATCTTTGTCTTCACGCCGCCTTTCCCGGAATAATTCCCTATTTTTCCATCGGAGTTTATGACCCTATGGCAAGGGCACTTAGGGGCATATGGATTTTTTCCAACTGCTGTCCCGACAGCCCGATAAGCCTTAGTTTTTAGCTTCTTGGCAATCTCTTTGTAAGATGTTACTTTCCCTTCAGGGATTTCATAGAGCGCTTCCCATACTTTTTCGCTGAAAGAATTCATTGCGTTTCTCTGACGATCTGGACGCCTGTCACGATTCCCCATATCCATGCGCCTAACATCATCGGTATTCCAATGAGAATGAACATCAGAGGTATGCCGACGACAAACAGCACGAGTTGCTTGACGCCTGTTGACGTCCTTCCTGCTATTATTGTTCCTAATCCGGGCAATACCAGGATGTTGAGCAGCAAAGCCACTATCGCGATTGCCTCGTCAGGTTTCTTCTGCTTTTTCATGAAGAAAAATGAAATATTTCAGAATATAAGCCTATCGCTTCAGAAAAACAACGATATTATGAAAAGCACTAGGAGTATCACGAACAATACCTTAGCGATGGTTGTGGCTGTGCTGGCGACGCCTCCGAAACCGAATATTGCAGCTAAGAAGACAAGAGCCCACTTCAATAGCATATTCGCACCCCCTGAAGAATGTTGGAAACTGTGCTTATAAATATCTGTAGTTGCTTTTGCCACAACAAAACATTTAAAAATGCGTTTCAGAGGATTCAATGCTTATGATATACGACCTAGAACTGGATAGTGTCATATCCAGCATAAAGAAGGAAAAAGCCAGGGTAGTGATGCTTCAGTTTTCAGATGGCTTGAAGCCTGATGCGACCTCCATAGCAAAGCAATTGGAAGAGGCGACAGACGCGAAGATAGTCATCTGGCTCGATTCATGCTACGGCTCTTGCGATTATCCAATCCTGCGGGATGTTGATTTGTTGGTTCAGTTTGGCCATACCGGTCCTGCTGAAATAATGCCGAATCCTACAGATTTCTGAAAGTGAATAACACTGCTTGGCTTAGTAAGGCTTATATATTAAGGCTGGCTGAAAATAATTATGGTAACTGATACAAGAGTCAGTGATGAAAGGTCGGTGGCAACTAGCATTTTCAACAGGCTATTGTCCTCCGGAAACCAGACTCGCCATCAATTGGAAGCCGGAATTCGCGATGGAGATTTTCAGAAAGGGCTGGCTTACTTGCTTGGCTTGGAGATCATAGAAGTTGCAGAAGACCACAGAGATCCTCAGTTGGTTGTGTACAAGGCGATAAATACAAGCTATTGCAATGGCATCGCTAAGGCTTACCTTTATCAGCAAGCGTCATGATTGGAAACGCTTAAATACTCTCATTCTGAAAATATCGGCCATGGCAAACAACCCAGAAGAGATCGGCTTCCACAAGGGAAGTCTCGCAACTTTGGCAAAAGAACGCGAAGAGCTTCTTCGAATAGTCCATATTACTGAGCAGTTGATCCAGGCGCATATCAAGGCTTTGAAGGATTTAGGCGTTGACTTGGAAAAAGAAGCGCAGGCTTCAAAAAAATAAAAAAAAGGGATAAATTCTTTTTATTCTGCAAACTTGTTGTAGATGTACGCGAACAGCGCTCCAAGTATGTACCCAATAACTATCCATACAACCAATCCTATAATTCCATTGACGAATGTCACTTGCTTTGCTGCGATGCTTCCCCGGTCAAGTGAATGAGTAAGCACATTCATCAGCCATATCGCGCCATCCCTTGCTATGCTCACGAATATCCAGCACAGCGCTGATACTATTCCTAGAAAAATGGCTACTGTCTTTCCGACAGCGCTAGGTCTTAGCTTTTCCATGATATCATCTCCTATTGCTTTTGATGAATAATATTATGCTTAATAAAACTAATCCTCCTCCAATCACCCAGAAGAATACTCTGAAGCTTTGCAGATTCTCGAATGGCACACCCGCCATTATAACCCCTGCGTTAAGTATTATCAAATTCCTTGAGATGCATTTCTTCTTGAAATAGAACACCAAGCTTATCGCCAATAATGCGACAGCAGCTATCCAGAAAGGCACAGCCACTTTAGTCAGGAATATCAGCGGGAATGTTGTTATTGTTATGCCTATCAATGACAGCAACGCAATTATTCCTATGCATATGCTGTGGCAGACTTGGTAGCCACCTAAAAAACTCACTACGCTTGACACGACGCTTCCAGCAGAAGCGACTTTTTCCTTTGTCTCAAGCTTCACTGCCATTCCATCACTCTCTCGGGCTGGTCAGGTATCCTTCTTATGGTTATCCTGAAGCTTTTCGGTTCTTTCCCTGTGTCAAAGGTCATCATGCTTGAGCTGTGATGCCCTGATAGTTTTCCTGCGCTTGATGGATTCAATGATTTGCCGTTGTATTCCAATGTTACGAGCCTCACCAGGTCATAATCGCCTAATTCGCCTGCATGCGTGTCGACTTTCGCATTGACATACATCTTTCCGTCCTTGAAATCAACGGGGGTCAGTTCGATCGCTACTAATCCAGAGCTCACTCTTGTCTCATAGCCGTTTCCAGACTCAATTCCAACAGCCTTGTTTCCAGGGGTGAGCGAGAATATCATCACTATCACTGCTATTGCTGCAATCACAAGAACAATCCAGTCTTCCTTTTTCAGTCCGCTCATCTTGGGTGCTTCCTGTCGTTCATTATTGAACTATAGGCCAGTATCCCGAACACTATCAGCACGACAAGGCTGACGACGAACCCAGTGTGATGGAAGTAAGTCGGATAGCCGTGCATGGCTGCACATGTGTTCTGCGAGGTCATGTTGCCGAAGAAGTTGTTGCTCACGAAATTGACTAGGAAAAGCATGAGCAGGGCCCCTATCACGATCCCGAACAATAATTGTCCTGCTTCCTTTTTCATTTTTTGCCTCCTGGTTAAGTTTGAAACATCATTTCTATATATCTCTTGTTTGCCATACCGTCTTTTACCATCTTATCCGCAGCAGTTCTCAAGTTTTTTCAATAGGGCCTTGCCTTTAGCGTCTGGCTTTTTTCCAGCCATTCCCATGAAGAGCATCATTATCATGACAGGGATTATTATTAGCAACGACACAGGCTCGAATATCCCCGCGATTATCAGGTATGCTAGCGTAGTGCCGGCCAATATTGTCGGCAATCCGACGAAAGGATTTATCTTTGGTTTCCCGCTCAGGCGGTACATTATCCCTGCGATGCTCTCGCCCATCAATATCCCTAGCACGGTATTGTCTATTGCAACCCCTATGAACTTCATCACAAGCATGCCTATCCATGTTGTCATCACAGCAGCGCATAGCGAGCATATTTTAAGGTTGAATATTTTTTCAATCAGGCTTTTCGACAGAGCGTATGCTATGAAAAGCGCGGTTATTGCTCCAAGCGTTATGGTTATCATCTTCTCATTACATCACTGTTATCCACAGTATCACCACTGCGAGCACGATCATTATTATCCCGCTGACAAGCTTGATGTAGATGCTTTCTTTCGCTTCAAGGTTCTCCAGCCTGTTGACGATCTTCTTGTTCGCCGCTATGCCGAGCACTATTATCAGAGGCACTATGAACATCAGGTTGTACAGCAAAAGGTAAATCAGTCCCTGCAGGTACTGCGTCTTCACAAGCAAAAGGCTCAGTATCGAAAGGTATATCCCTGCAGTGCAGCCGAATGAGCATATCCCTACCAACAATCCAACGAGGAATACTGCCGGAATCGTCGCTTTCTCAAGCAGTTCAGCTATTGTCGGCTTGACGAACTTAGGCATCCCCAAGGAAACCTTGTTCTTAGAGAAGTAGCTTATCAGGTTGAACAACCCCAGGGCCAATACCAATCCAGCTCCGACTTTGGCAGCAAGGTGAGGTGTGCTTGCGAATGTAACTGCCCTGAACAACCCCAGTCCTATCCCGAAGTAAGCTAAAAATATCCCGATTATGTACGCAATTCCGACTTTTATTATTCCTTTCCTGGATTTTCTAAGTGTGAACAGGAATGCGATGAAGAACAATAAAACGCTCAATGTGCAAGGATGTACCCCTGCCAACAATGCGTTGAACATCACGAGCAGGAAGAAAGATTTTCCAGCAGGCTTGTCATCGCCGGAGGTTTTCTCCTCGCATAATCTGAAATCCTCGTTCGTCGTGCAGTCCGCACTGCTTCCATCCTTCAGCAGGATCTTGTAGTCAGTGACGAACGCATCCATAGAATCCTGAAACAGCACAGTTTCAGGGAAATTATTATCAGGGTACTCATTGAATATATCTTCAAGGGCGTCAAGAGGTATGTGCCCCTCAAGTATAAGGTTGTTTATTATCGTGACCATGTGCCCCTGCATCTCGTAGGGGATTTCATGCTCTTTTGTGAATGAATCTAGCTCTCTCAACGCTTCCTTGTCGCTCAATATGCTCTTCTCTGTTATCGAAGTGATACTTCTTTCACTCAGGAAGTCTTTCAGTTCTTTCAGGTATATTCCGCAATGCCCGCAGGATTCGCTCTTGTAAACTATGACTTCTGTTCCTGCATTCGCTATGGCGCTACCTAAAAGCATTAATGCAAATAAAAAAAAGAAAAAATAGCTGGTTTTCATTGCTTAGCAGCCGCCGACCATGCTAGGCGCAGATGCCTGTGGCGCGCTGTACCTTGTGGTTTGCTGGTCCTGGCTCAATGAAGTGCCTTCGTAATCACTCAGGCTTATCTCTCCGCCAACGCTGCTCTTCACTCCACTTATCTCAATGGCCTGCGCTCCAGCAAGTATAACCAAGCCTACAAGCAATATTGTTATCAGCGTGTCTCTTTCCATGCTCGTCAGCAACCCCCTACCATCGATGGCCCAGGGCTTGCACTAGAAGCAGAGCTTCTTACCTGGTCAGGATGCATCCTTGCCATCATCTGGTCATAGGATTCCCCGCCGCCGCTTGAGCTAGCTTTAACAGCTGTCTTCACTGCATTTCCGCCTACGCTGTTCTTTATGTTGCTTATCTGGACTGACTGGAATACAATCAACACCAGCGCAATCACTACGATTGCAGTTATTACTCCTTGTTTCATCTTAGCATCCTCCTACCATTCCGCCTGAGCTTCCTGAATTGCCGGACGTTGCCTGGCTTTCAAGTCCTCTGAACTCGTTGCTTCCAAGCTTTGCATAGCTGAAGTCCATGCCTTTCTCCTTCATCACGCCTGCTTTCGCAGTCATCTGTGTAGGGAAAAACAAGGTCTTCCATTTTGCCATCTCTCCGAGGATCTCATCGTCGCTGAACTCATCTCCGTGGTTCAGTATGAGGTACTTTCCTAATCCTCTCATTGCGAAGCTATGCGCGCATCCGCAAGCAGCGCCACCGGCTTTCTGCCTGTATTGGTCCGCCTGTACAGCTGTAATCTTTCCGGAAGCTATTGCAGCCTGGATCTGCTTCTCAATCCTCTCTTCATCTTCTTTCGTGAAGATTATCGACTTCGCGCCGCAGCAGTATTCGCAGCTTATCTGCGATGCTATTGCCACGTATCTTTCCAGGTTGCTTCCTGTCAATGTCAGGGTGTTGTCAAGGTTCCCAAGCTTCTTTATTGTGTTGTCTGCTCTCTGTGCGTCGTTTATGCTCACGTCATCAAAGCTTACTCCAAGCTCTTTCCCATATATCGCCGGAACGCCTTTTGGTATGACTTCTGCATAGACTGTTGCAACACCTGTAGCCACAGGCTGCCCAGCTGCCGAAGAGACGCTCAGCAATTGTATCTGGTTGAAGATCATTATTATGAATGCCGCAGCAGCAAGGAATAATATTGTCTTGCTCACTGTTCCTTCATTGCCAGACTTGTTCTCGTGCTCTGCGCTCCCGGTGCTATGTTCTTTCCCATGGCAGCAGGAGTCCAGGCCATCAGTTTTTCTTTTCATATTGCCTAACCTCCATGACTTTATGGAAGCTAGTGAAAAGAGATTTCTATATATTAGTTGTTCAGAAGACCGTCTAAGACCGAGAATCACTCTTTTTTCTGTATGAATACCTTGTAGGTCTTGCCCTGCCTTTCCCTCTGCACGAGCCCCATCCTGTCCAGCTGCAATAATATGGCAGAGACCTTTGCTTTGCTCCAGTTCAGCCTGAATCTCAATGAGTCCTGGGTTATCTCCCCGGCTTTCTGTATCTCCTCGAGTATCAGCTTTTCGTCAGGGTTCAGGGCCTTCTTCAGTATCTCAATCTCGTCCCTGATTTCAGGCTTTATTTCTGGATTAGTTTTATTCGCATTCTCCCCCTTTATCAGCAGCCAGGCTCCGAATCCTGCGATGAACGCCAAGAATATAGCAGTCAGGTTAAGCTTTCTTTGTGCAGGGCTTACGAATGACATTATATGGTCGCCCATCACGGTGTCATGAGTCCCTAATGAGCCTGCGGGTATGAACACCGGTTTCAGCAAGTACAAGAAGCCTATGTAAGCCCCTATCATCACTATGATTATGATTCCTACTTTTGTTACAGAATCTAAGGCTCTCAGTTTGTTCAATAGGCTCATGTTCTAAATGTATTACGGATATCTTAAAAACCTTGCTATCTTGCCCTCTTCTTCAGCAGCAATGAATTTCCAACCACGCTAACAGAGCTGAAAGCCATCGCTCCTCCGGCTATCATCGGGCTGAGCATCCATCCTGTGAACGGGAACAGTACTCCTGCGGCAATCGGTATTCCGATTATATTGTAGAAGAACGCCCAGAAAAGGTTCTGCTTTATTGTCTTGAATGTTTTTTTAGATAAATGCAATGCCTCAACGACTTTCAGCGGGCTTCCCTTGACCAATACTATGTTCCCTGCCTCTATCGCGATGTCAGTCCCTGTTCCTACAGCAACACCAAGATCGCTCTGCACCAATGCTGGCGCGTCATTGATTCCATCGCCGACAAAAGCGACTTTCAATCCTTCTTTCTGCAGGACTTTCACTTTCTCTGCCTTGTCATTTGGCAATACTTCTGCAAACACCCTTTCAATGCCTGCTTGTTTTGCGATAGCATCTGCAGTTTTCTGGTTATCACCTGTTATCATCACAGTCTTTATCCCTTGCTTGTTTAGATTCTTGATGGCTTCATTTGCATCAGGCTTCAGCGTGTCTGCAATACCTATCAATCCTGCTATTTTCTTGTTCTTAGTCAATACAACGACTGTCTTTGCCTCGCCTTGAAGCTTATCGATCTTGCTCTCGGCCTGCTTGACGTCTATTTTCATCTCGTCCATCAATCTTGGATTCCCGATCATCAATGAGTAAGTGTCCACGATACCCTTCACCCCCTTTCCTGCTATGTTCTCGAACTTGCTGACTTTTTTCAGCTTGATGTTCTTTTCCTTGGCTTCCTTCACGACAGCCTGCGCCAGAGGATGCTCTGACATCGCTTCCAGGCTTCCTGCCAACATCAAAATGTCATTTGTTTTTAGTTTTGCATCGATTGAAACCACATCAGTGACTTTTGGCTTTCCTTCAGTCAATGTTCCAGTCTTGTCGAAAACAACCACATCGATCTTCTTACCTTTTTCCAGCGCTTCTCCGTTCTTGATGAGTATCCCTTTTCTCGCTCCAATCCCAGTACCTACCATTATGGCTGTTGGAGTTGCCAGTCCAAGTGAACATGGGCATGCTATTACCAGCACTGCAACTGCAGGTATGATTGACCTTGCGATGTCTTCCGTTATCAGGAACCACGTCACTCCTGTTATTATCGCTATCAGTATCACTATCGGCACGAATATCCCGGAAACCTTGTCGACCAGCTTCTGTATTGGTGCTTTCTTGGTTTGTGCTTCGCTGACCATCTTTATTATCTGCGCAAGAACTGTGTCTTCCCCGACTTTTACTGCTTTTATATGGATCGCTCCGTTTATGTTTATCGTGGCTCCGAAGACGTCATCATTCACTTTCTTGTTGACAGGCATGCTCTCACCTGTAAGCATGGATTCATCAACGCTTGAATATCCTTTCACTACCTTTCCATCAACAGGGATCTTTTCTCCAGGTTTCACGAGCAGTATGTCTCCTGCTTTCACCTGCTCAATCGGCACTTCAACGAATTCCTTCTCTCTCAGCACTCTCGCTGTTTTCGCTCCAAGCTGCAATAGCTTTTCAATTGCCTCGCTTGCCTGCCCCCTGCTTTTTGTCTCGAAATACCTTCCCAATAGGATAAGCGCTGTAATCACAGCTCCGACCTCAAAGTACAGGTTCATCCCCCTTTGAGCAATCTCATACCAGCTGTAAGCCAATGACGCAAGTGTTCCTATAGATATCAATGTGTCCATGTTGGCAGAGAACATCCTTGCCTGCCTTACCATCCCCTTGTGGAATTCCCAGCCAAAGAATAGTATCACAAAAGTGCTAAGCAATGCCTGGATAACCAGCGCGATATCATATCCAATTATTTCTATGCCGGTCTCTATGGCAAACATCGAGATGACCAATGGCGGTATGCTGGCGAGTATCGCCCAGACTGCGTATTTCTTCGAGTGCTTCAATTCCCTCGCCATCTCTTCCTTCTGGTTGAAGTCATCTGTCAATGCCTTGTAGCCGTTCTTAGCTATGACATCATAAAGCTGCTCCTCTTTCACGAGCTTTTCATCGAATTCAACAGTGGCTGAATGCATTCCGTAGTTGACAATAGCATTCTTAACGCCTTCAAGCTTCTTCAGGCTCCTTTCATTTCTTATGGCGCATGACGCGCAGTGCATTCCTGCTATGTTGAATGTTGTTTTTTTCATGAGCTTACCTCGTATTCTCCCAGGCTTTCGATTTCCTTCTTCAACTTTTTCATGTCAAGGGTTTCATCATGCTCAATCTCAGCTTTCCCAGCTTTGACGTCAACATTGCAGCTTTTGACCCCTTTCATCTCGTTGCACACTTCCTCGATCAGCACCTTGCATGACTCGCAGTGCATCCCTTTTATTGTCAGTTTAGTCTTCATTTCTTCCACCTCTCTATCTTCGCTTGGCCTCTGCATTTGCAATCCTGGTGATAATATGAGTCCACTTGCCTGTCTATTATCTTGAATAACGGGTTTATCCAGCTGTTCAATGAGTATATCATTTCCTTTCCAACCCTCTTGTTCTCGACAAACCCGAAGTTCTTGAGCTTGTCAAGCTGATGTGAGACCCGGCTCTGCTCCATCTTCAGCTCCTTGCACAATCCGCTGACCGAGGAGGCCTTCTTTCTCAGGCTGTTGATTATCTCTAATCTAGCCGGCTCCGCTATTGTGGCGAAGAACTGCTTGTATGTGTTGCAAATCATATGATGCCAGAATCATATGTTATTTATAAATCTTCCTATGCTACGACATTGAACGTTCCGGGGCCTGCCATTCCCATCCCGCATGTGAACGTTATCTTCCCTGTCTGCTGCGGGGTGAATTTCACTACAGTCACAGCATCTCTCAATAGCCTGCTTGTGATGCCTGCCTTGGACGCGACAATGACCTGCGCGCATCCCTGCGCTTTCCTTCCATCAATTCTCCATTCCACAGGAACGCCTTTCTTTATCGTGAATTCTGAAGGGTAGTAATCCAGCCCGTTCACTGCCATGTTTATGACCTGTACCCCGTCAAATACCGGTATCGCTACATTCTCTGCCTTCTGCTGCGTCGAGAATGCAGTCACTCCGAACAGTTTCAGGCTGTTCCCTATGCTGAACACAGCTAGCAGCACAACAATCACTCCTGCTATCCTCATGAAGTTCTTCTTGAATGACCCTTTCGCGTAGCTCGAGAGCGCTCCTAGTGAAGCCAGAGCCGGCAATGTTCCCAATGAGAATACAAGCATCGTTATCGCTCCAGTCATGAAGTCCCCTCTGCTCAGCACGTACAGTTGCAATGCCTGCGTGAAGCCGCATGGCAGGAAGAATGTTGCTGCTCCAAGCGTGAAGGGCGCTAATTTGTGGTCGCTTCCGCTGGAATCATGTATCTTGTGCGCCAAGAACTTAGGCATCTTGAACTGGAAATTCCTCAGGAACGGGAATATGTTCAACAGTTGGAATCCTAGAAGCAGCATGACGACAGCTATTATTATTGTCAGTATGCCGTTCATAACCGGAGTCAATGTGAACAATGATCCCAGAGCACCAACTAACCCTCCTAGGATCGTGTAAGATAATATTCTCCCTATGTTGAAGTATATGTGCGGCTTGAACGCCTGCTTGCCTGTCAGTTCAGGGTGCTTTTCCTTGTACTTAGCAGCTATAGCAATCAATAATCCGCCAGTCGCAGCCAGGCATGTTGACATCGAGGCTACCAGTCCTATGACGAAAACAAATCCAAGGCTCATCGTATCGCTCACGCCGATGTTCGGAAGTACGTTCAGCCTTTTCAATATCAAGAAAAGCGCTATAACTATCACGAATATCCCGCTTAATGTCAGGTAATCAGGCTTGTCATCCTCGTGCTTGACAAGGTGCCTTTCGCTCCAGTGCGATACCTTGTATCCATGCTCTTTTATCGTGTTTTCAAGGTCTTCGGTATTAGGCTCTTGGGTGTAGTATATCTTTGCCTTTCCGCTCGCGTGGTTCACGTTTACTTTCTCTATTCCAGGCAGTTTCTTGAAGTTCCTCTCGACGAGAACTTCGCAGCTTCCGCAGTGCATCCCATGCACTTTTACTTTCATGACCTTGGTCTTTTTCTCTTGGTTGTCGTCCATTTTCATTCGCTCATATTGATTCAATCACTTTGGCAAGCTTTTTCTCCACTTCTATCGCTACTGGCTTTACGTTCTCATTGCTGACTTTCTGCAACTGGATCGTCGGCTTTATCGCGCTCACAAAGGTTTTCCCGTTCTTCCTGTAAACTATCAGGTTGCACGGCAAGAGCAATCCGAGGTTGTCTTCCATCTGCAATGCTTTGTAGGCAAATCCAGGGTTGCATGCCCCGAGGATTATATAGTCCTCGAAATCCACGTCAAGCTTTTTCTTCAGGGTGGCTTTAACGTCAATCTCTGTGATGACGCCGAATCCCTCCTTCTGGAGCTCATTCCTCGCCTTTTCCACAGCATCAGCGTAGCTTAGCTTTACTTCTTTTGTCATGCTGTACATTTCTTCACCTTTATATTTAAAAAAATAAAAGAGCTTACTTGCTCAGCTCCTCCTCTATCGCCTGCTGGAATGCGGCGTATGGCTGCGCTCCGACCAATAATCTTCCATTTATGAAGAAGCTAGGTGTCCCGCTGACTCCATAGGATGTTCCGTCATTCTCGTCAGCCTGCACCTCTGCCCTTATCTTCGGGTCAGCTAGGCATGTCTCGAATTTCTTCTCGTCCATTCCAAGAGCCTTGGCATATCCTACGAACGTGATTTTTGTGTCGCTCAATGGGCTCCATGCTGCCTGGTTGTCGAACAGCATGTCATGGTATTCGAAGAATCTTCCCTGCTCATCCGCGCATTCGCCTGCAATCGCAGCTGGCAACGCATTAGGATGGAAGCTCAATGGGAAATCCCTGTAGACAAGCCTTGCTTTTCCAGTGTCAATGTAATTTGCCTTTACCTGCGGCAATGTCTGCGAGTAGAACCTCTCGCAGAATGGGCATTGGAAGTCGCTGAACTCTATTATTGTTATAGGGGCTTTGTCCTTTCCAATTGCAGGATCGTCATCAGCTGATGCATCGACGTATTCAGGCTGTTCAGGCGCTTGCTGCTGTGTCGGCGCTTGGACCTGCTGCTGGTTATTAACAGCTGTTATCTCATTTCCAGAGCCAAACCCTCCGGTCAGTATTGATATTATCAAAAGTATTCCAAGAATTACAGTGGTAAATTTCCAGATTGTCGTTGCTTCAAACTCTATCTTG
>DATDVX010000092.1:0-12941 GCA_035289885.1 Candidatus Nanoarchaeia archaeon
CCCTTTGAACCCTTATAAACATTTATATGCTGAAGAATATATTTTATGCCAATTGGCTGGGTTTGCGGGGGTTATAGCCGTTCTCAGCTATGCCTCATTTTCCCAATTCAGGCTATACTATATATGAATATCACTCATTGCAGGCCTTAAGCTTTGCCTCTAAAAACGTGCCTTCCTTGCTTAATTGGTGGGAAGCCACTATTCCAGGGCCTTCGCAGGTTCCAAGGCTCATTATCTCCCTATTATCAGCTGTTACAGTGAATTTATAGGTCTCATTCTTCTTTAATACGCTGTCCAATATACCCTTTATCCCTGTCTTTGCAGGGTCGCATTGGGCACTATCGAAGTTGCAGTCTAGCAGGGCCTCAGAAACCTGTTTATCCTCGTTTATCGTAGTTTTCATCATGGCCCTTAGAAGATTAGTATTCTCAATATTGAGCCTTAAATCAGGCTTAAGATCTGTCTTTCCAAGGCTGAATTTTAGGAATATCACGCCAATGACTAGTATCAGCACTACTATTGCCATCAATCCGATTGCCTCAGTTTGGCCTTTTTTCATCTGTAAACCTCTAAAATAATCTTTCCTATTAAAAATCTGTCCATTTCAGGATAATAAATGCTAATTGGGCTTGAAACAATTATCTTGCTGTCAAAAGAGCTCTTTTTATTGTCGAATATGACCCAATACTTGCAGTTTTCAGGGTAATTTACCTGGTTGTACTTCTGCAGGTTGCATTCTGATTGGTCTGAAGCTTCAGGATAAAGCACTTCCACCAGTATCCTTTTGCTCCCGAAGACCCTCTTATAATGCTGGATTTCCTCGCGCGACACCTTGCTAAAGGCAGCTATTTTTGCCATGTCCAGGCATTTATCATTGCTGCAGCTTATCTCAGGCATTTCAGTGACAGAGGCGAGCAAAACAGATATCTCCTCTTCGGCCAGGTCTTCCCCGGCGTTCTTCAGGCTCTGCGCCGAGTACCTGTAATAGCCTATCATTCCTATTATCAGCATGAGCACTACCACGAACATAACCAATATGGTCTCGTTCAGCTGCATCTGCGCCCTAGTATATCTCATTGCAATCGTTCTTCCTCAAGTTCTTGTTCTGCTCGTTGATTTTCTCGGCGTAATCCTGCAGCACATTGTTAATCGTTGATGCCTTGAATGAGCTCATCGCTGACTGTATCTCATGCAGCTTGCTCTCGCATGTCTGGTCAGTTGTCTTAGCCTGCAGCAGCAATGCTTTCCCTTCATACACTCCTGTCAGTATACGCAGCTTTTCCATTGCCGCATCTTTTATGCACCTGTAGTCAGCAGGCGCGAAGAAGCTTCCAATCATCATCTCTTCTCCTAAATAGAAATCAGTGAAGGTTTCTTTCCTGTTTGCGATCGTCAGTTGCTTCTTGTTCAGGTCAACTTCCACGACGTTCAAATTTTGCAGTTTTATCTTGCCGAATACATTTTCTTTCGGCGCTTTCGTGAAGAATACTATCGCCAGGCTGTCAAGCGTCGATGATTCCTGCTGGAGTTTTTCAGCGTTGAAGCTCGTGATGCTCTGCTTCTGCGCGTTGAATATTTCCGGTATCTCGAGATTCAATACATAGTCATAGCTATTCGCATCGTACACTATCAGCATCCTCGAGTTTTTCCCGGAAAGGTAATAGAATTTCGCTATAGGGTACGGGAATTCCCATTCTCTTATAGAGATTAGGACATCATCACTTATTTTTTCAGGCGCGAACAGTATTTTATTCGTGTCCAATGAGAAATCTTCAGTGCTTATTGCATTGCAAGTGAAATAAAATCCATTTTCGAAATTCATGGGGATTATCTTGCTGGATTCCTCGCTTGTCCCAAAAGCCGTAAGCTGGTCGTTTAAGCTGAATACAGCCTCTCTGGCATTCCTCGCGTCGAAGATTCCTTCCTGGCTCTCGCCGAACCTGAAAAAGAACGCGAGTATTATCGCTCCTGCTACTGTCGCGAAGATCCACACCAGCGTTAAGTCGTTCATCCCTTTTTTCATCGTCTTATCTCGACGTAAACATGGTTGTTTCTAACTTTCGTTTCAATAACAGCATTCAATCTTCCCTTGGTTTTTATGCAGAGAGGGTTTTCATTTCCATCGATTTCAAGATTCTCTATAGTGAAGTCAGGCGCAGGTGATGGCAGCCCATCCAGCGGCAAAATAAAGACATTGTATCTCGTGTTCGTCTTCAGCACTTCCCTGAAATAATTGTCGACATCAGAATTTATCTTCTCTCCAATTTTCACGAAGCACACATCATCAATCCCATCAGGAGTTGGCAGGCTTATCTTTTTCCCGCTTCCAATCTCCAGGTTGTAGTAAGTATCAACTACAGTGTTCATCTCGTCGATGAACCTGCTCAGCTCAACCAATCTAGCTTCTTTTTGGATGGTTGAAACTGATGTGAATCCGAAATATATTATGAACGCGGAAACTATCAGAGTGAAGATGTATATGAAAGGCTGGCCTAGCAGATTACCTCTCTTTCCCATGAAATAAAGAAACTAGGAACTTAGTTTAAATAGTTTATGGGTAAACAAGTTTTAAGACGAACGAGAATTATTTTGCTTTCCGGAAGTTTTTCGGATTTTTGCCAAAAGACTTTATGAAGAAGTTTTAATGCAAGCCATTTCATGAGCACTTTAATCTACGTCGACACTAATATTTACCTTGACTTCTTGCTTGACAGGCATAACGAATATGGGAAATACCTCGGAGATGATGCATTCTCTATCTTCAACAGAGCTGTGCACTGCGAATTCACAATAGTGATATCATACACAGTGCTTGATGGGCTATTCAGGAACTATCCATCTGAGAAAACTATGCTGCTCTTTGCATTCTTGAAGAAGAAGCTAGTGAAGGTTATTGCCAGTAATGAGGAAATCGCCATATGGCGAAAACGATGCAGATGCCACATCATGATGCTCTCCACGCATTACTTGCGAAGAAGCATAAAGCACAATACCTCGTAACGCGGAATATGCATGATTTTGAGCAGTATAGGCACTTAATAACTCCCGTCTATCCTGACCAGGTCCAGAATCCGAACTTTTTTAATAAGAATTTCTGAACGCCTTGCTCGCCTTTCTCTTTCCTGACACGCTCAAGCTCATCAGCCCTCTTTTTCTTCTCTTTCGGGCTTAATTCCTTCATGGAACCCATCAACGACCTTAACTTTAATGTGTCTATGTCCGCCTTGATAGAATCAATCTGCCTCTGCAGTTGCTTTACTTCTTTTTCCATAAACTACGATGAGGCATTTCTATTTTATATAGGTTTCTGTCTTAACAGCGTAATATTTCCAAGAATTGAATTATACCTGCAATCAAAACCATATTTTGCTGAATTGCTTTTCCAAAGATTTGATCACTATGCGCTCTCGCCTCGTATGAGTCCTACAACCTTATCTTCCACTTCTTTGATCTTCTCTTGTTTTACAAGCCCTACCTTGTACAGGACTGCTTTTTGGTCAACAGTAAACAGCTTGTTTGCTCGTATCAAGCTATCTCCCATTAAATTGCCGACTTCAAAATTGGCGTCAGTCAAATCGATAGTATAGCCATCATTTCTTTTCGTTCCTGTAATTTGGCACAACACCACATCATCACCATCCATTTTGGCTATAATCATCGCGGGTCTGTTCTTGAATGCGCTGAAATCTGAAAACGGAAATGGCAAAACAACAACTTCGCCCTTCACAAATGTTTCCATCGTTTGTTTTCCTCTTTTGTCAACCATGTTTTTGCCAGTGATTTCTCGCTCATCAGGGCAGCAAACCATCGTTCCTCTATCTCTTCCATCGGTAAAAGCTCTATCCTGTCTTTCATGGCGAACACTGCCAGCTTCTTGCCGTCCTTGAATCCGCTCAGCTTCCTCACTTCCTTCGGAAGAGCTATTTGCCCCTTGCTCGTTATCGTCACGGTTCTCATTCCTAATAACCTCATGCTTATCACTCCTTTCTTACTTGTAAGACATGTAAGGAGCTTAGAATATATAACTCTTGCTCTTTTTATAAAGTTTTCTTGAAAAAATCCGGAAGATATACGATTTTATGAACTTAAGCTCTATGGGTAAATCCTGAAGTTGCCGACGTTGTTTCTCAGGTCCTTGCACACTACATAGTAGACGCTGCTGTCCAGCACAGCCTCATGGACTTTCGTGTCGTCGCCTGTCATAGGCGTCCCCTCGCCGAAGCTTATCGCTCCGGTGTTCGAGTATTCGCACTTGGTTTTCTCATTCAACTCGATGTGAAGCACTGTCGCTTTGGTGTATATCTTCGTGATCACAGGAGCGAAATTGTCAACAGTCACGGTGAATGTCGTCGATGCAGTCTCAAGATTTCCGCCAGCGTCTATGCAATGCGCGTAGTAAGTGTAGCTTCCAGATTCAAGGCTGGTGAAAGGCTGCTCATGATTGACGCTGTTCGTCGTGGCGAACTCAACTGCGTTGTTAACATTGTTGTCAGTGGAGTATCCGCATCTTGCTTTCCCGTTCTCAGCTCCTTTAGCTGTCGTGACCTTCAAAGTAGGTGAATTCTCGAACAATTGCCCTGATGGCGTTATCGAGGTTATCTCAAGTGGTACTGTCCCGCTCAGGCTGAACATATAGCTTTCGACATTCACATTCCTTTCGTTGTCTGGCTTGCTAGGCTTGTCCTTGCACCTGAAGTAGAAAGTGTTCTTCTGGTTGGCCTTCAATCCTGTCAATGTCGTATCGCATTCATACAGCCCTGCGTACACCGAGCTTATCCCTAATGTGCTTGTCGAGCATGTGAACTCGCTTGTCATCAAGTCATATTCAATGTCATTCGTGCTCCATCTGCACTGGCTTGGCTCGTTTACATACGCCTTGAAGTTCGTTTCAGTCGTGTTTGCCGCTATGAACGCGTTGTTCGCTATAGAAGTCACTTCGATCTTTGGTGGAGTCAGGTCTGGTCCAGGTCTTACAGCGAATTTCACGTAGTAGTCCCTTTCATTCGCGTTTCCAGAAGCGTCCTGGCATCTCACATATAGGGTGTACTCGCCGCCATTAGTGAGTTTCAGCAATGTCTGGTTCTCAGCCAGCTCTCCTGGCAATGTTATCAATTGCGTGTGATTGTAAACGTAATTAGGGCTTCCGAATATCCCGTCTTTCTCCTCGTATTTCTTGTTCGTCTCCAGGCTGTACTTGCAGACTGCTGGCTCATTCGTTATCAATCCGAGGTTCACAGGAGTGAAAGGCTCTATCTTCTCGTTTATCTTGAATCCAGCTCTAGAGACTTCTGTTATTGTCTGTCCAGGCTCAAGCACGTCCCTGTTCGCGGAGATTATAGGCGTGTTGACATCATTTGGATGCTGGTTTATGCATGCTTCCTCTTTCGTGCCTTCATTCACAAGCTGGCAAAGCTGCCCAAGTGATTTGCATCTGTATTCTGAGCAAGGCTTCCCGTCTTTTCCGCAGTCCTCGCAGCTCTCCCCTCCCAAAGGAGCGACCCAAGGGTTGCATGTTACGCTTATTGTTTCTGTCTTCGTGTCAGCGAGCAATATGTCCAGTAAGCTGTAAATCGTGTATATCGTTGAGATTATGTTTATGACGCTCATGACTGTCTGCAATGTTCCTACGCCAGCTGTCTGCGCTGCGTTTTTGGCTGCTTCGTCGCGTATGTTATCAAGCAACGCCTTGTTAGCAGGGTTGTCTACTATTCCAGATTTTATCGCAGCATCTCTCGCAGCTTGCCCTGCAGCTTTCGCAGCTTCTGTTGTTCCTGCTCGTGCAGCTGCTGCAGCCTGGTCTCCAGCGGCTTTCAGTATTTCGTTGTTTGTAACGTGATTATTCTTCAATGCTTCTACCGCAGCCCGCCTTGCCACTTCCTCTGAGGCCCTCGCAGCTCCAAATCTTATGAATGCATGCCCTGTTCCAGTGAACAATCCGAATGCTTCGTTCGAGATTAACAGTCCTGCTCCAATCACAGTCAATGCAGGCCATGTCTTGCTGAAGAATGCGTTGAACTTGTTCTGGTACTGGCCCCTGTTCTTGTCGTTTGGCAATATGACTTCTTTGTATCCAGCGATGTCAGCGTCAGTTATGTCATGCTTTGAATTCTCTGTCAAGCCTTCGACAGTCCCTTCCCCGATGTAATTCACGTAAGCTCCGCAGTCGCCGTAGCTTTTGCAGACATCATTGGAACTTCTCAGGTAATCTTTTTCCAGGCATTCGCATCCCTGGACGCATTTCCAGTCTCTTCCCTCGAACAATCCGATTCCAGGCCTTTCAAACACTACCTTGCACGCAGAGCTTCCCTTGTCGCACTGCGCTGTCGCGTCTGCTGCCGGAACCGCATTCTCTCCTTCTCCAGGCCAGAACTTCAGTCCAGGCGGCACGAAAGGGATGCATTTCCCATACTCGTCATTCCCTATCCACTGGCAGTCCCTGGCTTGTATGTTCTCGCAGTCAGACTTCGCCCTGCTTACCAATTTGTTTGTTTCCCCGTCCCCTATGTCTTCTGGCTTGATGTCTTTCAGCTTGTCATTTATTGATTCGCATGTCTGCCACCTGTTGTCCCTGCAGGCAGCCTCGACGTATTCGCTTCCGTCAGGGATTAGATCAACGCTCGCAGGGTTGCTCAAAGGAGGTTGTCCCTGCACTCCCTGTATGCACATCTCTTCCCTGAAATCCTTGCACGCTTCAGTCAGTATCTTTCCGTTGATGCACAGTTTCCTGAAATGCCTTGAACCAACCGGATCCAATCCGAATCCGACCAAGGAATCATAATCGCACCAGCTCTCGCCAAGTTTCTTGTCTGTCAGCGAGCTTGGGCTTGTCTGGCTTGCGTCAGTGTTATCACAGCTCAGGTCCTGGCAGCTGTAATCCCCGAATGCAGGCTTGTTCTCCCTTCCGTCAAATAATCCGCATAATGTCCCTGTGACGAAATCGCAGTTCCCGCAGTTCTTGTCATTAGGTCCTGATATCGCGCATGATTGCGTTTTAGGCAGCACAAATCCCCTGTTGTATGACTGGACTTTGTTGCTTGAATAGATGTTCTCAGGATTTCCGCATGAATCGAACCAATAGACCTCGTCTTTGTCAGGCAGGCATGATGTGTATTGCTGGCTGGCGCAGTTCGTTCCCAGTTGCGGGTTGCTGCACAGCACTTCAGGATGGAATCCCACATTGGGATTTATCTTTGTTGCATTCGGCTGTATTGTCTCGCTTGTCTCGATGCAGCTTTCTCTTGTTGCGAACTTGCAGCTTCCGTCAGCAGAAACGCACGCACCTTTCTCCGCGCTCCTGCACGTGTCTATGCATTGCGCCTCGGTTGTTATTCCTGTGTCGAAAGTGTAGTTCAATCCAGGATAGTTTCCAGCCTCGTTCCTGCATGATAATTGTGTTGTGAATGAGCATTCATTGCTGAGGATGCAGCACCCTTTCTGGCACTGAGGTATGTCGCATACTTTGGATTCGCTCCAGAAGCATCCCTCTTCCTTGTTGCACGCTGCTCTAGGCGTGTTCTTGAAGCATCTTCCGTCATTGTTGTCATAACCGCAGCCTAACTTGCAGAATGATGTCTGCTCGCAGTTGGTTGGCGCCTGCAATGATCCTTGCGCGCAGTTGTCAGCTGTCGTGTACTGGCAGAAGTCCCCTGAAGTTGTCTGCTCGCAGCATACTTTCTGCTGGGCCTTCACAGGCTCCGCTACCAAGCTTATGGAGAACATCGCTCCGACAATCAAGAATATCTGGAAAAGTGCCTTTATCTTCAAGCTGGTTCACCCTGTATGAAAAACTGGAACAGGTAAGGTTTGTCTTTTGCCTGCAGGATGTATTGCGTGTCCGGATACGGCTTCTTCACCTCTATCAGGTATTGCCCTCTGTGGTCCAGCATGTAGCTCAGTTGGTCAAAGCCTCCGAACTCCGTGTGCATGTCTATTATGTCCTGCGAGACATCATATAATCTCCCGAGCGGGTAGTTGAAGTTCACGCTGAACATATCCTCTGTTATCTTGGCATCGCCTTTTATCAATGTGATAGGGTATTTCACTGTAACTACAATGTTCTCGTCGCCGATATCGGTCTCGACTTCCATGCTTCCTGTCTGCATGTCAAACCCTTTCTTGTACTGGTTGACGTTGACGCATGTAGCCAGTCCTTTCTTTATCGCGTCATTAAGCTCTTTTTCCATCTCGCTTATCAGCAGCATCCTGTTGTAGCACTGCGGCTGCCCTTCGATGTTGTAGCATAGGTAGCTTATCGGTATGCCTTCCCTGTTCCGGTAGGTGTCGTCCCCTGTTTTCAGGTGGCCGCCCTGCATCCCGATCCTTTCTATGGGTTCAGGGGATACTTCCTGCACGCATCCGGTTATGTGCTCCCTTATCGGCACTATCCTGTTTGCCAAGTTCGATGAAGTCACAGGCCCGAAGAAGAACTGCCCTCTCATGTAAAACACTAGTATTATCACTGCCAAAACAAGTATTCCGAGAATGATGAACGCTGTCAGCTGCCCTCTTTTATCCATTTTCATTCTTTCCATTTAAAAACACCTCAAAACTTTATAAACATTGTGATTAAGGATAGACTCTCAGCATCTCGCCTGTGTTCCCGTACTGGTCCTGGCATATTATGTAGTACAGGTTGCTGCTTATCGCCAGGTCATGCTGCTTCACGTTTGTCCCGCTCATCTTTGTGCCTGAACCATAGGTGAATGTACTTGTGGAGTACTCGCATGTCGAGATCTCGTCTGTTGTCAGGTAAAGCTTCGTGCCATCAGAGTAAAGGTACTTCAGTCTCGGCCCGAGAGAATCCACGTTTACCTCGAAGTTCACGAATGTCGACGCTTCATTCCCGGCTGCGTCATTGCATGACACATTATAATTGTAATTCCCTAAACTTAAGTTTGCTAGTGGCTGGACATGCGCGCTGCTCCTTGTCTGGAAGAACTCTATAGGTTGGAGGTCATTCAAGGCGTAGTTGCAGGTCGCTTTCCCATTTTCCGCTCCGTTCGATGTCCACGCTTTCAATGAAGGAGAGTTAGTGTACAATGTTCCATTCGGCTCTGTCTTCGTTATCAGAAGTTTCGAAGTCCCTTTCAATGTGAGCTTCAGTGACTGCTGGTTCTTGTTCCCTGAATTGTCGATGCATCTGAAGTAGAAGTTGTTTGCCTGGTTGTCTGTTACGTTCAGCGCTCCGGTGCATTCATAGTAAGTGAGGAATGTAGGCTGTTCTTCAACTTCGTTGTTGCATGCCATCAAATTTTCCATCTCGTCATATCCCTTTTCTGCTGCGCTCCACCTGCAGATCGCAGGCTCGTTTACATAAAGAACTAATTCTGTAATGTTCGCTCCGTTCTTGATGAAAGCGTTATTCGGCAATGATGCATGGTCAATCCTCGGAGGTCTCAAGTCAGGCTCAGGGCTTGTTGTGAATCTTATGGCGTACTCCGCCCTGTTCCAGTTGTCTTTCGTGTCAGAGCATCTAAGATAGTATGTGTAAGTCTCCCCTCCAGGCAAGTTCAGTGTTATGTTGTGCTCTTTCTTGTATATGGCCTCTCCGAAATAATCTGACATTGAATCGAAATCCATCGTGTGCTCAGTGTCGATTTTGCAGATCGCAGGCTCGTTGGTTTTTATCCCGAATGATATGGGCTCGAAGACTTCTATCTGCGGGAATATCTCATAGCCGTTGCTTATCATGTTTATCCCATAGCCTTCGCTCAATGCTTCTTCCCATGGCGTCATTATCGGGAAATTCACGTCATTCGGATTTGTGTCGACGCATTCCTCGAATTCGCTGTCAGGGTTTATCAGTTCGCATGCAGCTCCCAGGCTCCTGCATTTGTACTCAGAGCATTCTTTCAGCGGGTCTGAGCCGCATTCGCTGCACTTGCTTCCTCCGCCAGGCGCCTGCCAGCTGTTGCATTCCACTGTCACAGTCTTCGTCTTAACATCTCCTCCGCCAAGCAGGAATGACAATAATGCTGCAGCTCCAGCAGCTATCCATCCCCATGGCCCGAGGAATAAAGCTCCAGCAGCCCAGAATGATGTTATCGCGAATGTCGCAGTGGCTATCCCCAAGCCAACGTAGAGGAAAGTCGTGTCGAACATCCCTTCCACTTCCTCCCTGTTGAAAGTATCCTCTATAACGTCCTGGTAATCTTCATATAATGTCTTCATACCTGCGAAAATCCCGTAACCTGAGAAAAATCCCCAATAATTATCGCTTACTTCCCTCGGTCTCGAGCCTTTTTTCGTTCCAGTCCACTTGACATCCAGTCCTTTGTCGCTCTTTTCTTGCAGGACATTGAAGTCAGCTCCGCAATCTCCCTGCGCCTTGCAGAACAGTGCCGCTTGGTCAATCCATCCCTGCTTTTCGCATTGGCAGTTCTGCTCGCATTCCCATCCTGAGAAGATATTGTCCTTCACATAGACCACCGTGCACTCAGACGTTCCACGCTCGCACCTGTCATCCCCTTCTCCTTCCCAGAATTCAGATCCTTTCGGGACAGTCGAGACATTCTCTGTTATGTCTGAGCTGTAGATGTCGTTGTTGACGCAGTTCGCAACAGCTATTGAATCCTCGCCATTGCTCATGGTTCCCTGGAGGCATATCTGCTCCCTGAAATCCCTGCACGCCTCTGAATATTCCTTCCCATTGTAGCAGTAATGAAGGTAATGCCTGCTTCCAGGGTAATCAGAGAAGTTCCCTGTCGGGCTTTCATATATACACCATTCATCCCCGTGTTTTCTAGGCCCGCCTATCAATGGATCATGATTATTTTTATCATCAGAAAAAGTATCCTCGCAGTTTATGCTTATGCACTGCACGTTCCCAGGATCATCAGAGTTGCAGACAGTCTCTCCATCGACGCAGTCTGCTGCTTTCTCTTCCCTGTTGCCGCAGGAATCGAACCAATATACGTCATCATTAAAGCATCCTCTCCTCTGGTGCGGCTGGCAGTTGCATATGTCAACAGAGCTGCAGGCCTGTCCCTGGAAGAAATTTCCGTTGCAATTTTCCTTGGTTGTTATACTGCACAGGCTGTTCAGGTTTGAGCAGCATCCTGTCTCCTGGTTTTCGCATACATCAAGGCATGCGTTCTCATTAGTTATTCCATCGTCCCACACGTCGACATTCGCCAAGCTCGGATACTGCGATTTTATTATGTTGCACTGCGCTTCAGTTCCCAAGGAGCATTGGTTTCCTATCTTGCAGCATCCTGACCTGCATGCAGGCACATTGTTGCAGCTAGCTTGCGCGTTCTCATTGTTGTTAGGGTTTGACCTGCACTGCGCCAGCGCGACATTAGGGAAGCATGTTCCCTGCTCGTTGTTTATGCAGCATACCCTCTGGCAATAAGTTGTCTGGGCGCATGTTGAATACGCTTTGTTGAATCCAGGCATGCAGTTGCTCTCTTCCGTGTTGACGCAGAATTCTCCGGAAGTGGTTTTTTCGCAGCAGGCCTCAGCAGCTTTCACTTCCTTTGCCTGGTAGAACGCGAAGCTCACGAATATTATCAGATACACCATGAAAATGGCCTTGCTTCTGAGAAATTTCTTGGTCACCATTTCTATTCAAAACTCAGGTTTAGATGATATAAAAAGTCTTCTGTCTTCACGCAATCAGGGTCTTCAGATATCTTGTTATCTCTGGATGAACCGATGTAGTGAAGTGCTTGCCTATCTCTTCAGGCTTTACCCATTTTAATTCCTTGAGCAGCTCTCCGGCTTTCTCCATGCCTCCGGAAACCTCGCAATGGTAGTACAGGGATAGGAATTCAAGCTTTTCAGGATGCGTTCTCGCGAATATCAGTTTTTTTACTTTTACTTCAAGCCCAGTTTTAATCAGGATCTCTCTTTCAAGCCCGTTTTCCAGGCTTTCCTCATATTTTGGCCTGCCGCCAGGGAAGCACCACGTCAACTTCTTGATATGAGGGTCATTTTCCCTTCTTCCTATGAGAATCTTCTTTGTTTTAGGGTCATAAACAATGCCCAGCACATTTACTAGGTACACCCCCCTGTCAAGCTTGTTCCATTCCATCATGATGAGCAAATGGCATAATTATTTAAACCTTCATATTTCCAGTTGTTTTTATGGAATTACTGAGCAAAATCGCGATAGTCACAGGCGCTTCGAAGGGCGTTGGCAGGCAGATCTCTCTTGACCTGGCCAAGAAAGGCTGCATTGTTGCCATGGTTGCGAGGAGCACTAAATTATTGGAGAATGCTCTCCAGGAAGTCAGACAGTTCTCTCCCAATTCAACAGCTTTCATCTGCGACGTCGCCGATCATGCCGTTGTCAAGGATGTTGTCAGGAAAGTCTTCAAGAAGTTCGGCAGGATCGATATTCTAATCAACAACGCAGGCATAGGTATTTATCGTGACTTTTCAGATTCCTCGATAGACGATTTCAAGTCGCAGATGGATACTAACTATTATGGCACATTATATTTTTCAAAGGAAGTTTCATCAATAATGAAGAAGAATGGTTCCGGGCACATTATTAACATCGCTTCAGTCGCTGGCAAATCCGGTTATCCAATGGCTTCAGGTTACTGCGCGAGCAAGCACGCGGTCGTCGGATTGACTGAAGGCATGTACCACGATCTTATTCCATTCAAGGTCAATGTAAGCTTGATCTGCCCTGGCGCCATCAAAGGCACAGAATTCTTCAACCATCCATCTTATGAAAATTTTCCGCACAAGACGCGCCATAAGCACGCGATAACAGTAGATGTTGTCTCGAAAGCGGTTTTCAAAGCCTTGAAGACTAAGAAGTTCGAGTTCATCATGCCTCTGAGGGGAAAGATAATCAGCATAGGAAAGAATATCCTGACAGAGAGGTACATGGATGTTGTCAGCAAATTGGATCGCGGTTTGTTCAGGGAAAATAAATAATCACACTTTCATTGTTGCGTCGCCAGTTCCCAATAACTCCTTGTATTTTT
>DATDVX010000093.1:0-14115 GCA_035289885.1 Candidatus Nanoarchaeia archaeon
AAGTCACCTGATGTTGACCTGAGCTTCCTGGAAAAGCTGGCATGATAGACATAATAAACTTCCAATGGAGCGGTGGAAAGGGCTTGGGCTTCAAGAAAATAAACAATTTCTCAGACTTCAAGATAGTCAAGGGCGGATCAATTAGCAGGAACATGGAAGCGGTGAACAGCAGGAAGACTGACATCCTGATAATGGCGGAGAACATACCTTCCAATGACAAGACACATCACAGGAACTCAGGATTGAACCATCTAATCTGTAAGCTGGCGAAGGAGAACAATGTGGCGATAGGCTTCAGCTTCAGCAATCTCCTGAATTCAACGAACATCTCAAGAGTGCTTGGAAGGATGAAGCAGAATGTGAGGTTGTGCAGGAAATACAAGATAAGGATGATGATTGGAAGCTTCGCTGAAAACGAATTCGAGATGAGGACTGCCAAAGACTTGATGGCTTTCGGAAGAGTGCTGGGGATGACTGGCTCGGAAGTGAAGAAAGCGATGAATTTTGAGAAAAAGAAACCGAGCTTTTTAGTTCTGGCCTGATTATTTCAGCATGGTGTGTGCAAAGTATGGAACAAATATCCTTGCGATGTTTTCTTCATTAGGCATAATCCCATGCCTTTTCAGAATAACTAATAAGTTGTGCTGGTTCACACCGACGATTTCTTTTAAATCGTCTGCTATATCTGGCGCTTCCATCGCTTCTCCAAATGGACTGCTTGACGGGTTTTTTCCTTCTGGCAATACGCAGCCTTTGCATTCTTCTGGAGATATTCGTGATCCCATTGCATCATTTATGACAGTTGCAAGTGTTTCTGCTGACATGAGATTTATATCGCTTACTGACGTGCATACACCTCTATAAAATGTGAAGAGTGAATCTACACTTGCGTTGCTCAAGGAGAGACGATGGAAGTACCCCTCCGGGTTGTTTATCTCTTCAATAAACGTCTCTGGAGTTAGCCCAACATCACAAAATCGCGCCATATCTATGACATCTTCAAACTTCAGGCATCTGGAGTAATTCCAGCCCTCAAGGCCTTTTTTCTGGTCGGTTGAAAGGTTGCTCGTCCCATACTGCCCGAAATTACGCCTTACCATGCCTATGCCGCTATTGCTCACATGAAAAATTCCTTCTCCATCAATTTTCACCTCATCAATATACGGCGCTTGCAGCGTAATTTGATATGGCATTAGAAATGCTTTTACTCTTTTTTCAAGGGCTGACTCCTTATATTGCTCCGGCTCCAGAATTCTTTGTGAGGTCATATATCTGCAATCCTCAGGTTGCTTTTAAATCTTCCCTATTTAACTACTTTAAAGCAGATACATTTTATCAAAGAAAACTTTACTGAGTGAAGTCAAGAATGCGATGAATTTCCAGAAGAAGGAACCAAACTTCAAGCTGATCTAACGCTGCTGCGCAAAAAATCTCGTGAACATCCTCAGGGCATCTTCGTCACTGCATACAGTCCTGCTTCTTGCCATCAGAACTTGCCGTATCTGTTGCATGCTAGACGCCTTTACCTCTGAGCTTTTTACTTCCCCAAGCTTTCCCATATAAAAAAGATTTATTGCACCGGCTATTTCATCAGGATGCATCTTTTCAATGTCGTCAACGTAAAATCCGTGCCTATCATTCTCTATGCTCAAGCTCATGTCGCCAGTTTCCAATGTAAACAAATCGGCGTACATACCCGGCCTGCTGAACCTTCTCATGAAAGTCTCTACATCTGTGAAAGTCTTGAATGCTTCGCTTAGGCAATACCTGCCATATCTGAAAACATGTCCTTCAGAATCCCTCCCGGGTTCCTTTATATCCATAGCTCCCCTCAACTCTATGACTTCTTTGCGGTTCTTTGCGCGGACATGGAAATTGGGCGCAATTAAGATATTAGGCCCTATATCCGGTAGCATAGTGCCCCTTGGAGGAACATCCCTCGCATCCATAGTTTCAATACTAGGCGATGAAAGGCTGTATCCAGCAGCTTCCAATTCCTCTTCGAAAGCCTGCTCCAGCCTGGACGGCCTGTAGCTGAACTCTCTCTGAATCTGCACTGATATTTTCTCTCTCATAAGCAGGAACACGCAACCAGCTCTTTATATATTTTACTACTATCAAGAGGTTATAGAAATAATGAGAAACCTTTATAAATCGACCATATTTAATAGGCGTTGACGAGAGAGAAGGAAGAAATGCTAAGAAACATATTGTAAACATTCTTTCTCAGGTGATTAAAATCAAGTCGATACTGCCAAGCCTACGAGAGAAAAAAAGGTACATGGTATTCGAGATTAGTAAAGGAAACGCAGACATGGAGACCTCCTTGAAAGCCATAGACCATGAGCTCAGGAAGTTCCTTGGCGAGATAGGCTACGGGAAGGCAGGGATAATGATGGTAGAAACAAAAGACAACAAGGCAATAATGAAGGTCAATCACAAGCATGTGGACGAGGCAAGACTGGCATTATCATTAGTAAAGGATATAAACCATGAAAAGGTCGCTATTCGCACTTTAGGCGTTAGCGGCATACTCAAAAAGGCAAAGGAGAAATGGCTGTAAAAAAGGAGGAAAAGGACATGGAAGCTGAAGAATTATCACATCAGGCAATGGGCTATGACAGGACAAGCGCGATGTTCAGCCCTGACGGAAGGCTGCTGCAGGCAGAATACGCGAAGAAGACAGTCAAGATAGGCACACCGGCAATAGGGATCGCGTGCAAGGACGGAGCAGTCATTGTCGTCGACAAGAGAGTGACTGAGAAGCTGGTTGTCGCGCAAAGCGTCGAGAAAATATTCCAGGTTGATCATCATATAGGAGCTGCGGCTTCAGGGATAATAAGCGACGGAAGAATCCTGATTGAAAAAGCGCAGGTGATTGCGCAGCAACACAGGGTAACGTTCGACGAGGCAATACACCTCGAATCACTAGTGAAGCAGATTTGCAACATAAAGCAGTTCTACACGCAAGTAGGAGGAGCAAGGCCTTTTGGAGTGAGTTTGCTGTTCGCAGGAGTTAATTCCAAATCGAATATTTACGTTACAGATCCTTTTGGCATCTTCATGGAGTACAAGGCTACTGCCATCGGAGAGGGCGAGAACGAGATAAAGGACATACTTGCCAAGAACTACAGGGAAACAATGACATGCGAAGAAGGATTGAAACTGGCCATATTGGCGCTGAAGACAGTGGTGGGGAAGGACTTCTCGATCGACAGGCTTGACGCAGCAAGGATAGACGTTGCTGACAAGAAATTCAAGAAGTACAGCAAGCAGGACATGCAGAAGCTAGTGAAGTAAAAATGGTAGACGTAGACAAATCAGTCATTGCAAGGATAAAGAAGGAAGGCGGGCACTTCGAGATACTTGTTGACAGCGACAAGGCGCTCGACTTCCGGGCCGGCAAGATAACTGATGTAAGCGATGTAGTTGCGGTGACGCATGTGTTCTTCGACGTCAAGAAAGGGCTAAAGGCCTCGGAAATTGAAGTGAAGAAAGCTTTCGGCACAGACAACATGAATGAAGTCTTCTCAAACATAATAAAGCACGGTGAAGTCCAGTTGACCGCGAAGCACATGGCGAAGCTGCAGGAAGACAAGAAGAAGCAGATAATAGACATAATACACAGGAACGGAATAGACTCGAAGACAGGTCTACCGCATCCTTCTGAAAGGATTGAAAGGGCGATGGAAGAGGCGAAAGTAAGGATTGATGCGAACAAATCAGCGGATGAGCAGGTCGCTGACGTGCTGTCCAAGATAAGAGCGGTGATCCCGATAAAATTCGAGATAAGGGAGATACAAGTCATAATACCAGCGCAATACGGAGCGAAATGCTACAGCGTTATCAAGAGAAGGAAAGCCCTGAGAGAGGAGTGGCTTGACGACGGAAGCCTGATGGCTGTCGTTGAGATACCAGCAGGAGTCCAGGAGGAATTCTTCTCTGAACTGAACAAGCTTGCACATGGTGAAATAGAATCAAAAATACTGAAGGTGAAATAATGACAGAAGAAATAACATTGGTAAAGCCGAAGGAAATTGTGATACCTGGCCAGGAAATAGCGCAAGGCATGGGGTTCATACCTTCCGGCGGAGTTTACAGGGAAGGAGACAAGATAATCTCCAACGTGATCGGAATATCAACCGTGAATGGGAGAGTCGTAAGAGTCATACCATTGAGCGGAAAATACCTTCCGAAAAGCGGAGACACTGTAATCGGAAAAGTGATTGACATGAACATAGCGAATTGGTTCATCGACATAGGATGCGCGAATGATGCTGCATTGAACATAAGGGAGACGCCTGAGTTCATAGAGCTTGGAACAGATTTGAGCCAGTTCTTCAACTTCGGGGAATACCTCGTTGCCAAGATAGCGAAGGTCACGAGGAACACTATAGACCTGAGCGTCAAGGGACCTGGCCTGAGAAAACTGCCAACGTCAAAGATGGTCAGGATAAACCCCTCGAAAGTACCTAGAGTAATAGGGAAAGAGGGAAGCATGATCTCCTTGATAAAGGACAAGACAAAATGCAGGATAATGGTCGGGCAGAACGGGTTTGCCTCGATACAGGGAGAGCCTCTTGACGAGATAAAGGCGGCTGAAGCGATAAAATACATCGAAGCCAACTCCCACAAAGAAGGATTGACAGAGGAAGTGTCAAAATATTTGGATTCATTGTACAAGGGTGAGAAGAAATGACAAGAACAGACGGAAGAAAACCAGACCAATTGAGGGAGATGGAAGCTAAAGTAGGAGTGATACCTAGGGCAGATGGAAGCGCGATGTTCAAGATAGGGAACACCATAGCGTACGCAGCTGTCTACGGGCCGAGGGCATTGCATCCGAAATTCCTGCAGAATCCTGAGAGAGGAGTTCTGAGATGCAACTACAACATGCTTTCGTTCTCTGGAAAAGGGAACAGGGTAAGACCAGGGCCTAGCAGGAGATCAAGGGAGATATCGATGCTCACTGAAAAGGCATTGAGGCCTGTGCTTGATTTGAAAGCATATCCGAACGCAGTGATAGACGTGTTCGTCGAATTATTGCAGACTGATGCCGGAACGAGATGCGCAGGGATATGCGCAGCTGCGATGGCATTGGCTGATGCAGGCATTCCGATGAAGGACCTGATCTCAGCGCTGTCAGTCGGATATGAGAAGGACAAGCTGCTCATCGACATAAACAGCGACGAGGATTGCGGCGGAGCGACTGACATACCATTGGCGATAATGCCTCTGACTGGAAAGATAACTTTGCTGCAGCTTGATGGCGACGTGAATGTCAAGCAACTGCAGGAAGCGGTAAAGGCAGCGAAGAAAGGCTGCATGGAAATATACAAGGTCCAGCAGAAGGCGCTCAAGGAGAAGTACGGAGGCTAAAAATGAAACCTATAGAGGACCAGGACGGAAACAAACTGTACGGATTCAGCTTCAACGACATGAAAATACTGATAAGATGGCAGAAGATGCAGGTAATAATGCTCGGAATAGTAATTGGAATAGCATTTGCCCTGCTTTTCTGGATAGCCAAGAACAACATAGTGACAAGAATAATATACGGTGGTTAAAGGAGACGATCAAAAATGAGTGAAATAAAGGAACACATAGAAAAATTGCTGTCGCAAGGGATAAGGAGCGACGGAAGGAAATTGCTTGATTATAGAGCGGAGATTACTGTTGAACGTGGAGTCAGCAAGAAATCAGCTGAAGGATCAGCGAGAGTCAGGATCGGCAGGACAGAGGTCGTTGCCGGCGTAAAGATGGAAGTTGGAACGCCTTTCGATGATTCTGAGGATGAAGGAGTGCTGATGGTGGGGGTAGAATTACTGCCTTTGAGCAACCCGGCATTCGAGTCAGGACCACCAAGCATCGAGAGCATAGAATTATCACGAGTCATCGACAGGGCAATAAGGGAAAGCAAGTGCATAGACTTCAACAAGCTCTGCATAAAAGCCAGAGAGAAAGTCTGGATGGTCATGGTTGACATCTATCCTATAAATGACGAGGGAAATTTGTTTGACGCTGCATTCCTGGCTGCGATGGCAGCATTGCAAGATGCCGTGTTCCCGAAGTACGACACTGAGAAAGGGACAGTGAACTACGAAGAGAAGACGAAGCAGAAGCTGCCCCTTGACAAATTGCCAGTCGAGTGCACAGTCACAAAGGTAGGAAATGTCTTCTTAGTAGACCCTTCGACAGATGAATGGGACGCGCTTGACGCAAGACTGACTGTCGGCTTCCTGGAAAACGGGAACATCTGCGCAATGCAGAAAGGCGGAGATGAAGCACTGACAGAGGAAGAGATCTTCAAGATGATTGAGATTGCTGGAGAGAAGGCAAAGATCCTAAGGAAGGTGCTGCAGAAATGATGAAGTACACCAAATACGAGAAGGCAAGGATAATAGGGGCGAGAGCATTGCAGGTCGCAATGGGAGCTCCGTTATTGCTTCCGCTGAGGAAGGAAGACTTCGAGGCGATGAAGTACAGCCCTATAGACATCGCCAAGACAGAATTCGAGAAGGGCGTATTGCCTATAACCATAAAGAGACCTTTGCCGATCAAGACGAAAGCTTAACTTATTTTTTATTTTCTGATCATGCGAATAGGAATAATAGCCGAGAGGGGAACTAGGCAAGACGTCATCGAAGAATTAATCGAGGATGTTCCGAAAGCGTTCAGAGTGGAACTAGGCATTAAGCTGCACGACACAAAACGACGGTATGATCCTAGCGTCACTTTGCAAAGAGTAGCATCATGGCCGCTCGAATCAATCCCTCCAGGCAGGCCTAATGCAGGCGTTCTAGATCATGGAAAATTCGTCTTTAACATCATGAAGCCGGTAACAGAAATAAAACCTGGTGGTGAAGATGTTAGGCTGTTTCTGGCGCATGGCTTGTACCTGGCTTTAATTGAAGGCCCACATTTTCAAACAGCTGCAAGAACCGGTGAGATAGATGATCTAATTAATCCGAGGATAGGCGACTCTTATAGCGGCACAGCTTACGAGGTTTGCTGTGGAGGGCCGGTCATTACACTAGGGATTCCGAATAAAGCAAGCATTGCAAACGCCAAAATTGCAGCACATGAAATCGCCCATCTTTTGGGAAAGAATTTATCAGGGCTTCTATTAAAGCTAGCGTTATACGGAGATGATCATTGCAGCAATGATGCGGGCGATTTGCGATGCCTGATGAATCCTCCTAATTTCTTAAGCCCTGAAACAATGGAAGAAGTGTCTCTTGGGTTTTGCAGACGATGCGAGGACAGGATTTATCCCCCTTGAGACTGATTTTTCAACATCTCTTAGAACAATCTAGCATATAATCCTGATTCTGGCGCTGGCTTAGGACTCAATCTTTTCAACAATGCCTTTATCCTTTCAGAGATAGGCTTCCTCTTCCTCGGAGGATTTGGCCTAGTGCAAGAAATATATCTAGCCGCGCTGTATAATGTTATGCCGATACCAACCAAAGCATACCTTACTCCTGGCTCGAATTTTGCATCAGGGTCTGCGCGAACGCCCATATTCAAGCCAATACCCAGCAATGTCTCGCTAACACCAAGCATATAGCCCATACAATCGGCGATTCCCTGCCTGGTAATTTCCCTTTCTTTAGCACTAACATCCATCTCAATTGGCGTTTTCCTCCTGAGCGCCCTTATACTCAAAAACCCTACTATGCCAGAGAAAATATAGAGGAAATTAGGGGCATAGGCTGGGAGATCAAAGTCCTTATTCGCTACATAGCCATCGATGCCAACGCAAGTGGCACTCAACCCATAAAGCAGGCTTGCAAGATATTCCTTAGGAAGCCTTGTGACATTCTGCCAAGTTTCGGCTATGTCAGTATGCCAACCAAGCAATTTCGCATCAAGTTTTTCCAAAAGTGACATAATTCATGCAAAATAAAGCCTGTATTTAAGATTAATTGTTTTGTCACCCTCCGAGAATTGTGATAAATGTTTATATACGTCTGATGGCGATAATTTTCTATCCTTAAGTTAAAACAATTATAGGGAAAAAATGGGGGTGACCTAGTGTGGGTGTGTTGAGTCAAACAAGTGATGCTATTATATCGCCATTACAGATAATATGGCAGAGAGTCGTTGAGAGTCTGCCTGGTATTATCGGTGCGATAATTGTTCTTATTATCGGAAGTTTTGTGGCCATTATTTTGGGCCATGCCGTGAGAGTCATTCTTGAGAAGCTCAAGGTTGACGAGAATATGAGGAAAGCTCATCTAACCAAGACTGTGGGGCATATACATGTGCCTGCGATCGCTGGGGAGATAATCAAGTGGTATGTGATAATACTCTTCCTGCAACAGGCAGTAGCGCTGTTGAACTTGGGAGCATTGTCAGTCTTGCTTGACAGCTTCGTAAGATGGCTGCCTAATGTCATCGTAGCTGCTGTTGTCGTGATTTTCGGTTTGGCAATCGCACACTTTGTCGAAGTAAAGATGACAGAGCACACCAAGGTCAAAGGTGTGAGGACATTGAGCAAGATCATCAGATGGGTGCTGATAGTGATTGTTGGCATAATAGCGCTTAAGCAGATTGGTGTTGACGTGTCGATACTTGAGAACACGTTCCTGCTGATAATAGGTGCGTTGGTCATCGGTCTTGCGCTTGCCTTCGGAATATCCCTCGGCTTGGGCATGAAGAAGCACTCTGAAGAGATGATCCAAGAGCTTAAGAAGAACTTTTAGTTCTTTTTTCTTTTCTTTCTTAATCATATAGATTGATTTCTACTCATTTTAACGATGAATGTTGTCGTAGACATCACAACAGAATTTTATAAACCGACTTTACATCTAATCTAATTCGTGATTAACGGGGGTCGGAAAACATGCGAAAACTTTTACTCTTAATATTTCTTGTTCTTACTTTTGGTGCCGTGACGGTCTATGCGCAAAATACGTGCACTGACGGGATTGACAATGATGGCGACGGGAAAATAGACTTCCCGGGGGATATTGGCTGTACTGGGTCAAATGACAATGACGAGCGAGATGGCTGCTAAATCTTAATTTTTTTGTTATCTCTTTCTAGTAACTAATTTTAGAAAAGCTTAAATATACAACGTTTTATGCATTGTTTTTATGACACTCTTCTTAAGACTCGCAAACGGCCAAGATGTAGCTTCAGGCTTTTTTGCATCGTTCACACAATTCTCCAGGATTGGAAAATATACAGTCACTACGATGCACCTTTGTGAACTGATAAGGGACATAGCGTCCACGCCAGATTTGACACGAGCGCAGATCATGGCCTATGATTCAGAAAAATTTGAGGAAGGGTTAGCAAGGTATCTTGATGCTATGATGCGAAACCCTGAGGATGCGCCTCTTTTTGAAGGGAGAGCCTCTCTGGAAGATGAGCTTGATTTGCATGATGAAGGGCACTTGCTTCCAATAACGCTAAGTAAAACCTCTGCCCATTTTGGAGATTATGCAATCGAAGCTGGGTATTTCACTGACTTTTCTGTTTATATCGCTAGAGGCGGGTGGCTTGGCTGGAAACACCCCCCCGAATACGCCACTTCCGCGAAGAAAGCTTTAGACGAATCCAAACACCCAATCTATAGGAGTTTGCATAATGGCAAAGCTAAATGACACAACATTATGTGCGATAGTGCGCGATGAGATAATAAACCCTGCAGGAGGAATCGTTTCTTTTGTCGAGAGCACAGTCCCTTTCGTCGATGAAGCTGTGACAGTTGACACAGGATCAAAAGACGGCACAAGAGAAAAGCTTGAATCGCTTGCGGGCCAGCACAGGAATCTAAGGGTCTATGATGAGCTATTCAGAGGATACGCAGCGGCGAGGAATGCCTCATTGGCATGTGCCAAGACAAAATACGCCTTGGTGCTTGATGCGGATGAGCTGATCACAAGAGCTAATTTCGAAATTTTAGAGCGTGCCATAAGGAACCATCCGCATGCCCATGGATATAACCTTGATTTTACCTGCGTATACCCGCCAGGAGAGCTGGATTCCGCAGATGGAAAACGAAAGAGCTATGGGCATAACCCGCGATTATTTCCCTTGGACAGAGGCTATGCGTACAACTCCACCCTCGGTCCTTATGGGCCTGAATTTTTGGGACGTGCCGGCCAGTCGCATGACCTATTGGGTATCTCTGACTTTTCTATGAACACTAGGGCAGAGATACTTCATTTTCTCCAGTCATCAAAAGCAATGGCACGCAAAAAAGCCGAATGGTATGAAGCTTCACTTGGCGTGGTGGGAGTATTTTCCAGAACTGTAGCTGCGAATCAAGCCTCATCACCCTCAGACTTACCGTCATTCAAAAGATGGAAAGAACTCAATCCGCGAAGGCTTCAATACGCCTAGTTTTTCAGTATAACGACGTTAGCGCGGCCTTTCTTAATCCTTTCAACCTGGCCTTTGTGCTCCAACTCAGTGACCATCAGGCTGATCTTGGCTTCTGACAATCCGAATTGCTTGCGGATATCCTTCTGGGTTGTCCTGCCGCCCTCGCTTCTGATGAAATCAACGACTTTCTGTATGTCAACGCTCTCGTTGTTGTTTGACTGAAGATCCTTGTTCCTTTCCCTGAAGGAGAAGTGGATTATTGCAACTAGAATAGCCAGAGACAGGATTGTTATTGCAATATAGATGCCTTTAACTTTTGTTTCAAAAGGAACATGCTCCTCTTTTATCGATGATTCTTCAAGCTCTGCCTGCTCTTCGGCGATGTTCGGAAAAAGAATCAGATCAAGGGTGTAATTGCCGTCGTCAGTGATGCTTATCGACTCGTTGGAAATCAGATTCTTGTAAGTGGCCTTTATCATGTAATCGCCTGGCTTGACTGTGAAAGTGTAAGAGCCTTCTTTTGACACGAATGTTTGCTTCGGCGTGGAATCTATTGATAGAATGACGTTATTCACCTTGTTCAAGTCAAGGTCATAGATAGAGCCTGTGATTGTGGCAGCTGACACTAGGCTGATATTAAGCAGAATAAACACCAACACCAAGTAGCCCCTCATAGCACTCTCCAGAGGGAGATTTCTATAAAAATCTTTCTGTAAAGGTTTAATCGGATGAAATGAGCTCCTTTTGACCTGAAAAGATTGCGTAAAGCTTTAAAATATGCTAAATTGAAAGTTTCTTTATAAGGTTGGCAGGGCATTATACTAAATATTAACCTTTTCGGGGGTGAATACTATGAAAAGGACAATAGCAATATTGTTGATAGCCTTGCTGACTATAGGCATAGCGCCTGCTTACGCACTTGTAGACGCAGATGTGGACGCTGAAGCCAGCATAGGCACGGGAGATGATGGTGATGGCGACGCTGACGCTGAGGCTAACGCTGAAACAAAGGCTGAGGCAAATTCAAATAGCAGAGCCAACGCCAGATCAAGAACAGGCCTATCCCTTGGAATCGGGAATTTAGGTGTTTCACTTGGAAACAACCTGAATATTTTCGCAGCCAAGAGGAATGTACTTGGAATAGACGCCAGGATGCACCAAAGAGCATTTCTGGAAGCCAGGGAAAGGCATGATATCGCTGTAGGGGAATACAACTCTGAGAAGAAGGAATTCCTCAGATTGAAAGCTGAATTGAACAGCTGCGATGACGCTGCTGAATGCGATGAGATAAGGGCAGATGTCATAGCTTCAACCAAGCTATTCCTTGAAGCATCGATAGACAGGGTCTCAGAGCACATGATAAAGATCAGGGAGCAGCTTGCTCTGTCTGAGTACATAAGCGCTGAAGACCTTGAGGAAGCAGACGCAAGGATAGAAGCTGACTTAGAAGCTTTGGCAGAACTGAAAGCCAAGGTCGAGACAGCTGACACTGAAGCTGAAATAAGGCAGTACTCTGCCGAGCTCCGTGAAATGGTAGGGGAGATGAAGCATAGGGCAAACCTTCGCACATCGCAAGTCCTGCATTTCAGGGCATCAGGGCTGATGCACTCGATAAGCAATGCACAGGTCAAGATAGAGAAGCTTGATTCCTATGTGCAGGAAAACAACATCGAGATAGATGGATGGGCTGACCTTGTGGCTGATTACAACGCTGAAGTAGAAGTTGCAAGCAACGCGCATGTCGAAGCCCAGGCAAAGATGAGGGAAGCACATGAACTCAGCCTGCAGACCGGAAACACTGAGGAAGTCAGGATGAAAGTCCAGGAATCCCAGGAACTGGTCCATGAGACGCAGCTTCATCTAAGGACGGCGCACCAGCTGCTTGCCGAGATGATAGTGAAGGCAAGGCAGGCGAACATCGATGTCGATGCTGTCGCCGAGTCTGAAGCTGAAATCGGAGGTGAAGTTCAATGAGGATGGCAATACCTGCTGCGATGATAGGATTGCTGCTGCTTGTGGCAGGATGCTCAGGCAGCGCGAATGAAACGACAGATGACCTCTTGGAAAACACTGAGACATCACAGAATGAGTACAAGAGCGTAGAAGACGAGCTGAGAGGTGAGAACTTTGAGGAAATCGAGTCGGACCTACAGGAACTTGCATCCAAATAGGAAAAACCTTTATTTTTTTAATTTATTTTTCCTTTACAGGTTTCGTAAAACTTTAAATATAGGAAGGGACAACCTTTCCTACAATCTTGAAAGCTTAGAGAGGAACACTCGGAGGTGTTACGTGATATGAAGAAACTGCTTACAATGCTTATGATAATGCTGCTCATGATGAGCGCATTGCCCGTGCTTGCAGAAGAAGGCCGGGACGGAGAAGATGATTCTGAGGATGACAGCTCTTTGGAAGAGGCTGCCGAGGAGGCTATTGAAGACATAGCTGACGAGACTGACAATCCTGAAACGTGCCTTGAAAGGGTGATGGCCAAGTTCCCATTGCTTGAAAGAGCCAAAGCGCTAGGAATGTGCAGGGCCAGGATAGCCAAGGAAAGGATCAAGGAAGAAGGCAGGAAAATAAAGGAAGAGAGGAAGCTGATCCAGGAAGAGGCCAAAGAGCAGAGGAAAGAAGCCATAGAGGAATTCAAGAAGAAGAGAGAGATAGCGGTTGAGAAGCTCCAAAGGCTCGAGGAATCCTACAAGGAACACAGGGACAAGTTCCGTGAAGCGACTGAAAAATACAAGGACGCAAAAGTAAGGTTCAGCGAAGTTAAGAAAGAGCTTGAGAAGTGCAAGGACGATGATTCTGCCGAGTGCGAGGCATTGAGGCAGGAAGCATTCGACAACGCACAGGAATTCCTGCTGAACGCTGCAGAGAGGGTTGAGAACCATCTGAACAAGCTGAAGGACAAGATGGAATCAGCAGAGAACCTTGATGACTCTGAAGTCGATGAGGCAGTCGCTGAGATAGACGCGGCGCTTGCTGACCTTGAAGAGATAAAGACAGGGATAGAAGCTGCTGAAACAAAGGAAGACCTGCAGAAATACGCTAAAGAGCTGAATGACCTGATAAAGAGGGTCAAGCACAAGTCTGAGCTGTACGCGGCAAGATTCATCCACAACAGGGTCGGAGGATTGCTTGCGCAGCTTGAAGCGCTGGACGTGAAGCTGCAGAGGATAAATGATTACGTAGCCGAGAACAACATAATAGTTGAAGGGCTTGACGAGAAGCTGGATGAGTACGAGCAGAGCATAGCTGACGCGAAAGCATCTTATGACGCTGCTGAAGCGAAGTTCAAGGAAGCGCGGGAATTGAGAGGCGATGACGAGAAGACCACTGAGGAAGTCAGGGCATTGATTGCTGAAGCCAAGGCCTTTGTCAAGGACGCGCATGAGAACTTGAGAGAAGCTCACCAGACTCTCGGAGAGATAATGAAACTCGTGAGATCATCCAAGGTCGATGTTGATGACGCGACTGACGATGATGACGACGAAGATGAAGAGGAAGACGACGATGAAACCAACGAGACAGAAGACGAGGAGGATGATGACCAATGAAGAGAATAGCATCATTGCTCCTATTGTTGCTGCTGGTCATCGCTGGATGCTCATCGAAAGCGCCTGCCAAGGAAGACACAAGCACAGGTGATGTTGGAACAACCACAGAAGACGTGCAAGAGCCTCTCCTTATAGCGACAGGATCCGACTTCGCCGAGTACGACGCCATCGAGGAAGAGCTTAGCTTCGACGAAGGCTTTGACGAGATGGAAGACGA
>DATDVX010000094.1:0-4932 GCA_035289885.1 Candidatus Nanoarchaeia archaeon
CCTACTATATCTGTAACACCTCTCGGTGTTGAATTAGAATCGCCTGAGCACTTGCCTGATTATGTTATCGGGTTGAAGAATTATGCTGAAGCAAAAGGGATAGATATAAGAGTAAATGGCCGCAGGCTTGAACCACAGAGAGCAGCAAGTTATGGGCGAAGAGGAACGATGACGATAAGTTAAGCAGTAATCTAAAACAAAACCAGCGTGGCCTTGCATAGAAACCTTTATTAATTTCTTTCTTTGTGTTTATTCCGATGGATACGAGAAAAAAGGCGGCATTGGACCTTTCTATGAACACGATTGTCGTCGTTGTCATAGGTATCGTAATTCTTACATTGGGCTTGAGATGGATTTACGGGATCTTCGGCGGATTGGAAGAGCAGAGAAAACAGCTTGATGAGGCGACCGAGCAGCAGATAAGGGACACTTTCGGGGAAAGCGACGAGCCGTTGAACCTCCTGACGACAACCATAAGCATTGAGCAGGGGAAATTCGCTGACATAGGAGTCGGGATAAGGAACACCTTAAGCGAGGAACATACGTTCAGGTACATGATTGAGACAACTGACATTCCGTCGAACATACAGGCTAACCAGGTACTCGGCTGGGTAAGATGGGACAAGAGCAATCTGCTTTTGAAATCCGGGGAAATATACACAGATGTCATATCGATAGACCCGAAAGACGCGCCATTGGGAATATACAAGCTTAAGGTCGTGCTGCAGTGCGTCGATCCTGGGTGCAGCGAAACAGACTCGGTCCCGTTGACTGTAAGAATCGTTGCCAAATAGCTTTATAAATCATAAAAGTTAGTTCTTGAAACATGCTATCTGCAATAGATGTCATGTACATAGTAAGGGAGATGAAAGAGCAGATAGAAGACTCCAAAATAGTGAAGGTCTACAGCAAGGGCAAGGACATAACAATAGAGCTCTTCAAGTCAGGGAAAGGCAGGCTTCTTCTGAGGATAATACCCGGGATAGCGATTTTCATAACGAAGGACAAGGACACGACAGACATACCTAATCCGTTCGCGATGACTTTAAGGAAAAAACTGAAGCAGGGGAAATTACTTGAGATCAAGCAGATCGATTCCGAGAGGATCGTTGAACTGCGGATAGACAAACTGAGGCTGATCGTCGAGCTCTTCGGGAAAGGCAACATCGTCCTTGTGGACAATGAAGACAAGATATTGTCCTGCATAGACAACCAGGAATGGAAAGACAGGACAGTCAAGAAAGGCGAGATCTACAAAAGGCCTCCGGGAAAAGCGGACTTGTTCAAGCTCGAGCCAGAGGAATTCAAGGTGCTTGCTGACAAGAGCGACAAGGACAGCATAGTGAAGGTTCTGGCTGTGGACTTCGGGCTTGGAAGCAGGTACGCAGAGGAAGTGTGCAGGAGAGCGCAGGTCGACAAAAGCAAGAGGAATAGGGTTGATATTCACAAGATACACAGGGAAGTGATGAACCTGAAGAATGAAAGGCTTTCCCCTTCAATAATGGAATATGACGGGACTGAAGTGGTTCCTATCGAGCTTGAGAGCAGGGCAGAGATTCCAAGAGATACATTCATCACTTTCAGCCAAGCCCTGGACAGGTACTTCAGAAGCCTGCGGCTTGAAGAAGCTGAAGTAGGGAAGGACAAGCTCATCAAGGTCGCTGAGATCCAGAAGGAAAGGGCCAAGGAGCTTGAAGAGGAGAGCGTGCTGTTCAAGGAGATAGCTGACAAGATATATGCCAATTACGAGATAATAAACAACCTGATAAACGAAGTGAAAGAGACCAGATGGACGACGAAGAACCCGCTGATACTGGAGAAGAACAGGAAAGAAGGGAAGATAATAATCGAACTATGACGCGAATTCTGGTGATGGGTTGCCTGCATGGGAATATTACGAAAGAGCTTGACAGCAAGGTGAAGAAAAAGAATTTCGACAGCGTGATGTTCCTCGGCGATCTGGCTGGTGAGCCGAGCCTTGACGATATAATCGGGAAGAAGCTTACAGGCAAGAAGAAGAAACAGATTATCATATCATACGATGACCTTGTAGCTGCAGAGTACGAGACAGGGATAGAGGCGATGGCCTGGCTGAACTCTCTTGGAAAGCCTGTGCACGTCATCTTCGGCAACCACGACAAATACAGCGTCGAATTCCTCGGGAACATGGAGCATGACTACCACGAGGCGCTTCCGGATTATGATGTCGTGATGAAGAAATTCAAGAACCTGAAATACGTGCATGGCAAGAGCTTCAATGTCGGTGGCCTGAAGTGCGGAGCTTACGGAGGCTATGTGGAGATTGACACTTACCTGAAGTCTAATGTGCTGCACGAGAGCCCTTTGGCGAAAGTGCATAGGATAAAGAGATTCACGATGTTCGCCAAGGACCTGAGCAAGGCCAGTAGGAAAGGACTGGACATCTTCATGAGCCACTATCCCGCGCACAGGATGTTCGACAAGATAAAGAATGCAAACGCCGGGAAGATGAATGGCAAGAACGCAGGGTTCAGCGGATACAACAAAGTGATAATGCGCGACGAGCCAAGGGTGTTCTTGCACTCGCACATGCACGAGCACCAAGGTATGAGGAAGCTAGGGAAGACACTGGTCGTGTCGACTGGCGCGTCATTGGACAGGAAGTTCGTGATTTTAGATATAAATAAAAGCAAGGTTGACGTTGAGTTTTACTAGAAAAAAGAGTATAGGAAAGCAATAAAAACAAGCCGAACCTAACGAGAAAAATGCTTAAGATATACAACACATTGACAAGGAATAAGGAAGAGTTTGAACCTATCAAGAAAGGGCAAGTTGGGCTTTATACGTGCGGCCCGACAGTCTACGATTACTCCCATATCGGCAATTACAGGACTTACATATTCGAGGATATGCTGAAGAGGGTATTGATCGCTGATGGCTTCAAAGTGAAGCATGTGATGAACATAACTGATGTAGGCCATCTGACAAGCGATGCCGACACTGGCGAAGACAAGGTCGAGAAGAGGTCTAAGGAAAGAGGAATGACTGCGTGGGAACTCTCCGAATTCTACACAAAAAGCTTTTTCGAGGATATGAAAAGATTAAATTTAATTAAAGCAGATATAACCTGCAAAGCTACTGACCACATCAAAGAACAGATTGAGATGGTCGAAACCCTCGAGAAGAAAGGACTTACATACAAGACCGAAGATGGAATCTACTTTGACACTTCAAAATTGCCAGATTATGGGAGAATGGCGACGGTGGACATAAGCCAGATAGAAGCAGGAAAAAGAGTTGAGATGGGCGGAAAGAGGAACCCTACTGACTTTGCGCTTTGGAAATTCTCGCCGAAAGACCAGAAAAGGCAGATGGAATGGAAAAGCCCATGGTCGGGCACTGGATTCCCTGGGTGGCACATCGAGTGTTCTGCTATGGCCTCAAAATACCTTGGAAAACAATTCGACATACATTGCGGAGGAATCGACCTTGCTAACATCCACCACATAAATGAGATTGCACAATCAGAAGGATGCTTTGGAATCAAACCTTGGGTGAATTACTGGATGCATGGGGAATTCCTATTGTTAAATTCAGAGAAAATGGCCAAGAGCAAAGGCGGGTTCATAACTATAAAAGACCTGGAAGAGAAAGGCTTTGAACCAATGATCTATAAGTTCTTCACGTACACTGCGCACTACAGGAAGCAGCTTAACTTCACTTTCGAGATTTTAGAAGGAGCGAAGCAGGGCTTTGAAAGACTGAAAAGAAAAGTCCTCAACATAAAAGAAGCGAAAGGAAAAGCCAATGAAGGATTCTACGCGAGATTCATGGATCACATGAATGATGATTTGAACATGCCAAATGCGATGAGCGTGGTGTGGGAAATACTCGAGTCTAAACTGAATAAAAAAGACAAGTACGCGACAATATTGAAGATGGACGAGATACTTGGATTGGACATATCAAATTGGAAAGAAGAAAGCGTGGAAGTGCCTGATGAAATCCAGAAGCTCATTGATGACAGGGAGAAAGCAAGAAAGAACAAGGACTGGAAGAAAGCTGATGAGATAAGAAAGGACATAATCGAAAAAGGATATGTGCTGGAAGACATTAACGGAAAGATAAAAGTAAACAAAGCATGAAAATTAATCGACAACAGCTTCATGAAGTAAATACAAGCAGTTTTTGACAAGCCTCTTTCTCAGGATGTAGGTGTTTGCCACCTTGGCATATGCCTGCCAGCCATAGAAACTAGACTCTATTTGTTTGTAACTTAAAAGACATTCATTGTAAAGACACATGATACGTTTCATTGCTCGGATATTTCGTTTTCTAAGCAACCTAAAGTAATAGAAATTTCGAAAACCAAGAAAATCGATGCCCTTGGCAATAGGGAGTATTTTTGATTTTTCCGGATGCAAATGAAGATGCAGCTTATTGGCTAAAAAAAGCTCTATCTGCTCTCTCCATTGTTGCAATTGACCCCTGGATGAATGAAAGATTATAAAATCATCCACGTAACGAAGATAATGCTTCGCTCTCAGCTCATGCTTGATAAAATGATCCAAGTCATTCAAGTAAACGTTTGCGAAAAATTGCGAGGTTAAATTGCCTAAAGGCATGCCAATGCCCTTCGATGTCGCATTCTCAAGAATTTTTTTTATGAGGCTGATTACCATTTCATCGGCGATCTTCTTTTTGATGAGGTTTACTAGAATAGCGTGGTCTACGGTGTCGAAATAGTGCCGTATGTCAGCCTTGAAGGCATATCCCTTAACCTGATTGTCATGCAACCAGCCATTCAAAATCCCGTTGCGTGAAACTTTTCTTGTGAAATGATCGAATCTCTTCAACGCGAAAGATGTGCCTTTTCCCTTTCTGTTGGCGCAAGAATCGTATATAAAGGCAGACTCAAGTATTGGTCCTATGATTTGAATAATCGCGTGATGG
>DATDVX010000095.1:0-3004 GCA_035289885.1 Candidatus Nanoarchaeia archaeon
TACTCAAGTTCGGATTTTTGATTGACACGACAAGATGAGACTGGGAATAGTAAGCCTCGGAAGCCTGAGCAGCCAATGGATAGCGAAGGAAGCTGCGAACTACTTCGACAAGGTTGAAGAACTTGATTTGAAGAAGTTCGAAGTGAACATGAGCGACGCTGGAGCTGAAGTTTCCTACGATGGGAAGCCGCTTGGAAAATATGACTGCCTATATGTAAGAGGAAGCCACAAATATTCCATGCTCCAGCGGGCGATAACAAGGGCTCTGCACCATGAAGTATACATGCCCACTGATCCGAAAGCATTCACCATAGCCCATGACAAGTTCCTGACGCTTATTGAATTGCAGAAGCACAAGGTTGCTATACCGAGATCATTCTACGCGCCTGACACGAATGCTGCTAAAAAATTACTTGAAGAGATAACTTACCCTGTGATAATCAAATTGCCTTCCGGAACGCATGGAAAAGGAGTCACCATAGCTGATTCTATTGAAAGCGCCAAGACATTCATCGATGCGCTGCAGACTTTCAAGAGCCCGTACATACTGCAGGAATTCATCGACACTGGAGCGAAGGACATCAGGGCGATTGTCGCCGGAGACAAGGTGATAGCTGGCATGAACAGAGTCGCTGCGAAGAAAGAGATAAGGGCGAACATACATTCCGGAGGGAAGGGGCTGAAGATAGAGATTGATGCTGAAGTCGAAAGACTTGCAGTGCTTTCTGCAAAAGCAGTTGGAGCTGATGTCTGCGCCGTAGACATACTGAAAGGAAGGAAGCCGGTTGTCCTTGAAGTGAACCTGAGCCCTGGATTGCAGGGGATAACGAAAGTCACTGGAATTAACGTCGCGAGAGAGATCGCCAGGTTCCTGCACGAGAGCACAATGGAGTTCATGGAAAAACAAGCAAAGACAGGATTCACAGGGATAAAGAAGGAGCTGGACATAGAGCACAAGGACGAGCATGAGAAAGAGATGATGACAAGCTTGGACGTGAGGACAGGGATAATAAGGCTGCCAAAAGTCATAACTGACATAACGAAATTCAATTCTGACACCGAAGTCAAGATAACCGCGAAGAAAGGGAAAGTCACTATAGAGAAATACAAGATAAGCTGATCAGAATATCTTTTCTAAAATATCCAGAGTATATAGTATAGTCGCGCCTGCCTGGGATTTTGAAGGATAGAATGGCTTCTGCTTCTTGTGGACTGAGAAAACCCTCACTTGATTTATCAAATGTATCTGCTGCGTCAATCCCGGATCGAACTCGATGTTCTTTTCGTTCAATTTCTTGACTAGATTCCCCAAGCCTATTTCAGGGCTCGTCTCCAGGATATCACGGCCTGTGGCGTCGTAATATTTCCTGTGCAATGCCGTTTCAAGAATCCTTCCACACAAGATTATCACAGACCTGAAGCAATCGCTCTTGTAGCACCTCTCCAATTCCTTCACATCGGCTGAGATCTCATCCTTGATGTCCTGAGGAATCCTTGGATTGACTGTAAAGATGACAGCTGATGGCGCGTCTCTTGCTTTTACATCGTCGAAATCCCTGCGCAATACTGCAATTATCTCGAGCAGAGCGTTGAATTCCTTTGCCTCGTAGAAATTTTTCGCTTTCTTGAGATTATCAGAAAACTTAACTAGCCTCACGTTGTCTATTATCAGCATCGGTGCCGAGGATTGGAGAGAAAGGAGCTTCTGCATCAGGGACTCGAAGTTCTTGTGAGATGATATGCTCTTCTGCGCCTTGAAATTCCTGAGAGATGTCTCGCGAATCTCATCAAGCCTTATCCTGCCATCGCGCTGGTCGGCGAGGATGGCCTCGAGATCCTTCAGTATTTCCTTGAAATCCATGTTCATGAAGTGGGAGGAGAGGGATTTGAACCCCCGACATCACGAGCTTCAGTCGTGCGCTCTCCCAAGCTGAGCTATCCTCCCGGATAAGTTTAATTTTCACAAGGTGATTATTTAAACGTTTCGACAAGAGGAGGATTGTCAAAGATTTGAGTGAAATAGGCTTATATATGACACAAAAATTCTCATGATTATGGGAAGGACTTACAAGACAAATCTGAATATTTATCCAGCAGACAGCATAATCAGGATGTTTGCAGAGATACCCCGTGATCCTGCAAGGGCCATGGTGCGTCTGCGAGGCGAGTATGACATAGAAAGATTGGTAAGACAGGCAGAAGAGATTATTCCTGGAATGGAAATTGAGAGAGGGATTTCACACGGCTTCGCCTTAGTATATCCTACAAACAGTGTCATCAAAGAACTGCTTTTGCGCCATGCGAGGCAGAGAGAAGACAGCTGGCAAGCGAGATTAAGGCGCGTAGGATCTGAAAGGGATGTAGAGCTAACCTCCGCCGAATGGTCTATTAGCGAGGCAGGGAATATGGGTTTTACCTGGATAAAAATAGAGCAAGCTGCCGGCTATGTATTGCAGGTGCATGACTCTGGTCAAAGACTTGGATTTGTATCGGCGATGCTCAAGGCATTGAGGCCAGACTATGAGGCCCTCCGCATTGATCGTTAGAAACCTTCACTCTTTTTCGTGACATAGCTTTAAATAAAAGATTGGCTTCTGGAAATAGTCAAAAATTTGGAGGTGCTGCTTATGACTATACTTGAAGTACCATGCATGGATTTGAAAACATTGGAAGAAGTTCTTGGGATGATTCCTAACGAGCCTTCATTTGTTAATGTAACATTTTGCGGAGAAGTTAATTATGGTGGAATCCATAGTGCAACAGAAGAGCTGGTTAAGAGCATGCTGCCAAATGCAAGGCCCAATGATTTGCCACACATGTTAGACATTGACTTGAGGGAAGTCACAAAGAGAGACATACTCGCGATGTACCAAACGGATCTTGAAGTGCGCGAACTACGCGGCTCACTTTCCAAAGAAGAAGCCACGAAGTTTATGACAGCAAGGCCTAGTTTCGGCAGAGCAGTCTGGGAATTCGGCTTGATGGCTTGTCGTTTACCTACTAT
>DATDVX010000096.1:0-10359 GCA_035289885.1 Candidatus Nanoarchaeia archaeon
TACCCTTGCTCTGGCCGACCTGGAACAGATCCGATTCCAAGTTTGGAACCAGCATGTCAACGATCTCAGGCTCAAGTATCTTCAGGCCCTTGTCGAGTATCTCGTCTATGTCCGTGATCTCGCCTGCTTTGACTTTCTTGCCCAGAGAAGTCTTAGGATTCCAATTAGATGAATCGAATTCCTTGTACTTGCTTATCCCAAGCGGGACATCTGCAACAACCTCATCCTTGCTAACTGGCAAGACCACTACTGCCGGAACTGGCGGTACTGCTGTTGCCTCCGGAATAACGGCTGCCTTTGCTTCTGTTTTTTCGTCTGTCATGTTCATGCCTTAAGCACTTTCTGCTTTACTTCTTCGAATTGTGAATTTTTGATATGCTCCCCTTTTATTCTTTTCTCTGGAGGGATTACATCAGGACTGTGAGGTATTGACAGGCCACCATCGATGGCGCCCTTCAACACGGCGAATACTACAGATCCCTTGATAGGCGATCTCAAGCCGATATCGAGTATAACTTCCTTGAGCTTCTTGGCTGTCGCCCTCTTAGCGACAAGCAATCCTGTCAGGTACGCTGCAGGGATGTTCCTTGTGTTTGCTTTCCATCCGAAATTCCTCTTCAGGTCAAGCGCGGAAGCCGATGCAAGCACCCTGTCTCCGTCCGGGTGGAAATCGATTATCTGGGCAAGCACGTTCTTGAGCGATGTCCTGACTACGAGCCTTGGCTTGCCTGACGCTATCAGCCTGAGCCTCTGCTTGTAGTCTGTTTTTCCTTCACGCTTTCGCCTGAAAGGCATTGGTTTATTTTTTGTTCTCATTTTGTGCTAGCTTATTCTCCTCTATGTAAAGCTTGATGTGCCTTCTCGACCTGAATATACCGCTCTTGACCTTGTTGTAAAGGTTGCGGTATGACTTGGTTGATATGACGCTCTTTGATCGCAATGTGCTCAAAAGGTCCCTTTGCGCACGGACTTTTATTATCCATCTCTGTTTCTTTGTGATGCGCGCGCCTACTGAACCCTCTCTTGAGCCAGGTCCCTGCCTTCTTCCTTTCCTCTTCTGCACCCTGTTGAGTCGTGCCCTGCCTTTTGATTGGCTCTGTGGCTTGACTTCTATTATTATTCCCTTGTTGATCAGGCCCCTGATGTCTGAGCGGGTGATCGCTTCCTTTATCTCGTTGAGATTCACCGGATTGAACCATACTCGCTTCTCGCCGCATTTCAATATATGCGCTGCAAGCCTTTTCTGTGTAGTAAGCTTCATTTTTGCTCCAGTACCTTCTTCTTCTCTTCCTTCTCAAGCTTCGCCTTGTCTTCTGGCGAAACCTCTTTCTTGGCTGCTTCCTTCCTTGCCAATTCTGCTTTTGCTTTCTCCTTTATCTCTTCCTTCACTTTAGCAGCATCCTTCTTTTTCTTCATTGAATCCTCGATGCCCTTGAGGAATGCTGCAGGATCCTTGAGGTTCATGATTGTGAGCTTCTTCTCGACGGCCTTCCTGATGATTACCAATCTCTGCCGCAAACCCATTGTCCTTGACAGTAGGATGTGCGTCTTGGCATTGCTTAAGTCCGCGAGACTCCTTATCAGCAACGGGCTGTGCCCATCCCTTGTCAAGCCACGAACTGCGCGAGGCGACGAGAAACCTATTGACGGGCTTCTCCTGTGGCCTTTCTTCTTCAGCCTGACTTTTGACTGGTCACCCTTGGCCTTCTTCCACATCAATCGGAGGCGCTTGATCCTCGGGGCGTTCTGCCTCAGGAAATTAGGCTTCTTCCTCTTGATAAGGTTTCTATGTGCCAATAATGATTTTGTGTCGCTCATCTTATAGGTTTACCTGCCTTTTCCGTGATGAAGATTCCTGCCTGGAACACTCTTCGGTCACGCTTGACTATCCTTGTTGAAATCTCGATGTTGCCTGCTGTCTGGCTGACTTTCTCCAAGTCGTGGCCCTCGACAGTTATGTTGTCTCCCTGGACTGTGACTTTAACTCCGTCAAGTATAGGAGCCGACCTCGGGATCTTGCCGCCAAGGAAGTTCGAGACGACTAGCTCCTTGCCCTCTACCTTGACTGTCGGCGGGAAATGCCCCGGGCAGACTTTCAATTTGTAGGTGTAGCCTCCCTTGGATCCCTCGACCATATTCCTTAAATGCGATACCATTGTATAAAGCTCTTTTTTCTCCCGCTTTGTCGGGTTTGCTGATGTGAATATGATTTCGTTCGCAGTCCTTGTTGCTGTGACGCCGCGATAGGCCAACTTTCTGGATTGCTCTCCCTTAGGGCCCTTGACCTTGAACACTGGCCCTTCCTGTGTAACCTCGACACCCTGAGGGATGATTACCTTGTCCTCGATTTTTTTCGGTCTCATGTTGTTAGTATACGAATGATATCAGCTTTCCTCCGATTTTCTTCTCTCTGGCTTCAGCTTGTGTCATCAGGCCTTTCGATGTAGACACGATGATGAGCCCCAGGTCTTTCGCCGGAAGGTACCTCTGCTCGTACTTTTCAAGGGTCTTGTTCGTGAACGAAAACCTTGGCTTGATCACGCTGCAATTGTTTATCGTGCCGGCCAGCTTTACCTTCATCACTCCGCCCTTGTTGTCATTCAGGTACTCGTACTCCTTGATGTAATCGTGAGCTTTCATTATGTCAAGCACTTTCGTGATGACTTTGGAAACTACCTTGATCGTGCATTCTGACTTGCCGACCTTTTCAGCGTTCAGTATGTTTGATAGCGCCTGTGAAAGCGTGTCTATTGCCATTTTTCCTCCTCAGCTGTATTTCTTGAAACCTATCTTCTTTGCATAATCCCTGAAGCATTTCCTGCACATGTGCAAGCCGTATTTCTGGATGTGCGCATGCGTCTGGCCGCATATGATGCACTTGTGGCTTCCGTGACCCATCGTCCTTTTCTTCGGCTTGTTGTGCTTCTTGTACTTCGCCAGCTTAGCCGGCTTTACCTTGAGCTGCTTGAATACCTTCGTGTAGTTGCTTGTGGTCATTCTTTCTCCTCCACTTCCGTGTTGAAGGCCTTTCGCATGAATTCCTTGGCTTCTTCACGCGTGATCTGATGAGCATGGCCTACCCGCCTGTTCTGCAGGCGCCTTCTCTTGACCCTGTATCCTTTCCTTTCCAATGTGACTGCGACATCCATGCCGATGATGCCTATCTCCGGCTGGTAATCGACGCCCGGGATGTCGATGTATTCAGGCACTCCGAAAGAGAAGCTCCCGAAGTCATCGAACTTCTTTTCTGGAAGCTTGTTCCCGACTGCTGTGAGCAATCGCTTCAGCAACGGGATCGCTTTTGCTTTCCTGACTGTGATCTTCGTCGCGATCTGCAGGTTCTTCCTGAGGCCCCATGCAGGTATTCTTTTCTCTGTCTTTGTGTGGACAGCCTTCATCGAGGTTATCATGTGAAGCAGCTTCGCTGCGTTGTCGAGCTTCTCGCCTGGAGTCCCGACTCCTATGTTTAGCGTGACCTTTCCGACCATTATGTCCCTCATGGGATTTGCGTCAGTCATCGTTTGATCTCCTTTTCTATGACGTAAGCGTAATCCTGGATCGTCTCTATCTTCTTGTCGCCCATCTTCAGGGTCATCTTGTTAGGCGTGATGCCTTCTGAAACATGTATGCTCTCGAGCACTGCAGTCTCGCCGACATGCTTACCGCCTGTCAGGTATATTATCGCCCCTTTCTCGAGCTTCAGGTGCTTCTTGATCTTCCCGGCTGACAGCAGTATTGAATCGCCTGGCTTGTAGTCCTTCTTGTCTGCCAAAATCGAAGTCCCGTCATAAAGATTCAGCTGCGTGAGGTTCTTCTTCAGCGTAGTCTTGTTCCTGATGCGGCATAGTCTCTCTGCTGCGTGCTCCTTCTCTATTTGCACGAGCACGAACTTGCCCTTGGTATTGTAATGGATAGTGTAGTAATCGTTTGTCTTCGGTATCGCTATTATGTCGAACAGGCCAACAGGGAAACGCTCTTCTTTCCTCGCGATGCCGTTCACAAGCACATTGCCGTCATGCAGTATTTTCTTAGTCTCCCTTGCGATGTGAGTCCTCTTCATCAGATCCCTGAGTATAACTCCCAGCGGCAATGAAGTCTCTAGGCTATGCGGGCCAGGCATCGGCTTTGCGATGTACTTGTGCTCTTTCCTCTGTATCGGCCAGCTTGCTGGAGCTGCTATCCTTTTCAATCGACTCATTTTTTGACCACCATTGTCCTTTGGATGGACTGCAAGCGCTTCTTGTCATCCAGCTGCAATTCCTGTATCTGCAGGTTTGACGGATGCATAGGGTAGCTTGACTTACTGCCATCCTTCTTCGTGAATGAAGCAACATCAATGTAAATTCTCGTTGCCTTGTAATCGACAGACTCCACTTTCCCGGTTAGCTTCCTGAACTGACCGCGCATTATCTTGACCTTGTCGCCTGTCCTGACAAGAGCGTTCCTTCGCTTGTACTTCTGGCGAAGAGGCTTTGACAGCTGGACGCGCAGGAAAGCCTTCCTTGTGTGCAAAGGAGCATTCGCTAGGTATTTCCTCTGCTTTCTCGGATTCTTGCTTGACTTCCACTTGAGTGAAAACTTTTTCATCTTTTTACACCACTATCGAGGCCACTTTAGCTATGGGAGGCCAGCGCTCTGCCGCTTCCTTCGCGATAGGCCCCTTGAAGATTGTTCCTTTAGGGTTGCCTCTCTCGTCTTTCAATATGACCACTGAATTATCCTCGAACTTTATCCTCATGCCATTAGGCCTTCGGTACGATTTCCTCTGCCTCACGACTATCGCGTAGACTACCTGCTTCCTCATGGCCTCGGTTCCCTTGACAACTGAAACCCAGCACAGATCACCTATGGCTGCTGCAGGCTTCCTTCCTCGGACTGTCTTCGCTCCGATGATTGAAATCAGGCGAACTTTCTTCGCACCTGAGTTGTCGCATGGCTCTATCCAGCTTCCATGGTTCAAACCCCGGGTTAACTTTGCTTTTGCTGCTTTCATTTCCTTACCTCAATAACGACGAAGCTCTTCGTCTTTGAAATCTTCCTCGACTCCATGATCCTTACATGGTCTCCCTTTGCGACTATCATGCACGGAGGAACATGCGCCTTGATCCTGGTCCTTCGCTTCTCGAACCTCTCGTATTTCGGAACGTAATGCAACCTAGGGAACTCTATGGATGCTGTCTTGTGCAGGACATTCTTTGTGACTGTGCCGAACAATGTCCTTCCGCGCACGCTGAATCCGCTGTGGAAAGGGCAGTGACTGTCATTGCAAGTCTCCTTAGGCATTGAAACATCCACTCCGATTGTTTTCTTCTCTTCCATTCAGATCCCTATCCTTTTCTTCAGACGGTCTTCTGGCCTTCCGACTAGAAGATTCCCTTCAACCTGGATTGTCTGCTTCTTCATTTTGATTTTCATTGTGATGTTTTTCTTGAGTATGCGTCTTGTCTTGTCGTTTGTTTCCAATACCAGCGTGTTTTTCGTCTCGTCTATTATCCTTCCCTTCAAGCCCTCGAGGCTTTTGTTGGAAGCGCGTATGACTTCGGCATCCGAACCGATGAGCTCATGTCGAAGCATGTCTTTTGCTGGCATTGTTTACCTTACTTCTATTGTCTCCCTTGCGAAACCGAGCTTTATCAGTTCTTCCCTGACCTTCGACTTGTGATCCCCTTGCAGCTCTATGTTGTTTTCCTTCACTGTGCCGCCACATGCAAGCTTTGACTTGAGTTTTTTTGCGATCTCCTTGATGTTGATGCTCCTTGCATCAAAGCCGGAAACAACCGTGATGGTTTTTCCGAATTTCCTCTGGACTGTCTGAACAGTTATCCTCTGGTCTTCCTTTGCTATACTTTCCCAGACAGACAGCTCACGAGGTAAGCCTGTGATTGGGTCTATATCACTCATTTGTTTTTTGTACCTCCATCTGATTTTTTCTTAGGTGAAGCCTTCTTGGCTTCCTGAACATTCTTTGATTTTATCTCTGTCAGCCTTGTGTAAAGGCGCGCTACTGTCTTCTTGACCAGCCTTATCTTCCCTGGATTCTCCAAGGTTGTTCCGGTCGCGCGCTGGGAGTTCAGCTTAAGCAATTCCCTCTTCAAGTCAACCAATTTCTGGTTGATCTGGGGTTCACTTAGCTGCTTCAGCTCGCTCTTCTTTATCAGCGACATCTTTTACCTCTGCTTCTTTTGTTTCCTGTTTCGGCTGGGCTTCAGCTTTCTTCTTCCTTGGAGAAGATTTTCTCTTTTTCTTCTCTTCAGGCTTCTTCTCTGGAGCCTCTTCAGCCTTTGATTCTGATGCTGTAGTTTCCTGCTTCACTTCAGGAGAAGGTATCTTCTTGATCGTGATCTTGTCAGGCAGGACAACATCTGCTTGCATTATGCTTACCTTGATGCCTATTGTTCCGGACTTCAGGTTGGCAGCGACAGTCGCCTTGTCTACCTGCGTCTCGGCAACGTGGCCTGACTTCTTCAGGTAACCTGCCTTGAAACGCCAGGACTTCGCCCTTGAACTCGGAACTTTGCCTGATATTACAATCTCTGCACCCAATGCGCCTGCATCCAAGATGCTCTGCAACGTCTTGTAACCGATTGACTTGAATCTCTGCGACCCGAAGCGCTCCAATGTCGATGCAATCCTATCAGCGACAAGATAGACATCTGTGTAAGGGTTCTGTATCTCCCCTATCTCTATCTCCGGGTTCTCGAGCTTGAACTTCTTCTTCAAAGTGTTTGTGAGGTTCTTGATGTTCTCTCCCTTGCGGCCAACTACCAATCCTGGGTGGGTCGTGTAGATGATAACCTTGGACCCGAGAGGAGTTCGCTTTATCTCTGAATGAGAGTATCCGGTCTTGCCGAACTGCTGCTCAATGTACTTCTGCACCTTGAACTCCTTCACCTTGTCCCTTATGAATTTCCTTTCAATCATTTCTTCGCTACCTCTTTAGGCTTCTGTACTTTCTTCTCCATTTCCTCTGCTACCAGCTGGATATGCGAGCGCCTTGTCTTCCTTCCCCTGAAACGTCCACCCTTGTAAGGGATCGGAGCGTAATTAGGGATCGCTCTTTTTATTACCAACGAGCTTGTGTTCAAGCCCTTGACCTGAGCGTTCGCTTCCAATGAATCAAGCAACGTGATGAACTCCTTTGAGACCTTCACAGGATATCTTCCAGGACCCATCTTTCCAGGCCTGTGCCCGATGTCGAGCTTGTACCTCAAGTACGGGACCGCAATCTTCTTCTTGGCTACCTGCTGAAGGAGCTTTCTCGCCTCGTCTATTGATTTTCCGCGGATGAATCTCGCTACTTCCACTGATGTCTTCAGCGAGATGGAAAGATTCCTTCCGTTGACGATAGCCTGATGAGGATTTGTTGCCATTTTACTTCTTCACCGCCGCGCTTGACCTCGTGGCACCGATACCAGGTGCTGAGTGCGCGACCTTCTTCCTTGTCATTGTCAATTCGCCGAGATACCTGCCGAGCATGTCCAAGTCTATGACAACCGGGAAAAATTCCTTCCCTGTGTGTATCTGGAGCTGCATGCCTAGCATCTCTGGCGTTACTATCATATCCCTGCAATGGGTCTTGATGGCTTTCTTTGATCCTGATGTTTTGAACTTCCTTATCTTCTTGAGCAAGACCTCGTGCTTCTTGACTGCGGATGAATTCATAAGAGCCTTCCTGTTCCTTGATGGAATCAGCTTTGCGAACTCCTTCAAGTCGAGCTTCTTCACTTCCTCTTCAGTCCTGCCGTAAAATCTTGCTTCCTTTGCCATGCTTACTTCTTCCTTCCTGTTCTTCTTGCCCTTACCAAACCAACTTTCCTTCCTGGAGGAGCGAACCTTGGAGCAGTCTTAGGCTTACCGATGTGCCTCCCCCTACCTGAACCGAATGGATGATCAACAGCGTTCATTGCGACTGCTGATGTCCTTGGGTAAAGCTTTCCTTTCGCCCTCATCATGTGATGGACCTTACCGGCCTTCAGCAACGGTTTCTCCAACCTTCCGGAGCCTGCCGGAATCCCGATTGTCGCCCTGCAATCTGCGCTGAGCAACTTGGTCTTCTTTGATGGTAGCTCGATCGTGACTCCAGCCTCGTGGACTGAGATTATTTTTGCGAATGTGCCTGATGCCCTGCAGAAAACTCCGCCGTCGCCAGGCCTCAATTCAACATTGAAGATAGTTGTTCCCTCTGGTATGTGCTTCAATGGCAATGTGTTTCCTTTCTCTGCCGGAGCTTTCTCACCGGAATAAACTATGTCTGAAACCTTCATGTTATCTGGAGCGATTGTCATTGATTTCTCGCCGTTTTCATAATTGACTATCACTAGAGGCGATGTGTGCCCTGCTGAATGTATGAAATCTGTTATCGTGCCCTTCACTGAAGCAGTCCTCTCTGCCTCGTCATAATTCCTGTGGTTCGCCTTTCCGGCCCACCTGAATGAGTGAGACCTGTAGGTAGTAGTTCCGCGTCCTCGCTTCTGTGATGTTATCTGCTTACCCATCTTATATCAGTCCCAGCTGCGTCGCAACATCTATCGCCGGATTATCAGGAGACAGCCTGACGTACGCTTTCTTCCTTCCGTTAGGATCAACCAAAGTATTTATCTGCAGTATCTTTATCTTGAACATCTTCTCGATCTCTTCCTTGATCATCTTCTTGTCGGCCTTCTTGTCTACGATGAAGACGAGCTTGTTCTCTGACTCCATCAGCTTGACAGCCTTTTCAGTCGAGATTGGATGATGTATTATGTCGCTCATTTCTTATCTTCCTTCTTTACGCCAAGGAAAAGCTTGTCCTTCTCCATGGCCTTTATAGCTTTTTCTGTGAAAATCGTGAACCTGCCGGGCGAGCCTCTTGGAGCTAGTATTGCTGCGTTAAGCTCGTTTACCAGGCAAACATCTATCCCTGGAAGATTTGCGCCAGATTTCAGCAATGGGCAATCCTGCGAGACAACAAGCAAAGGACCTGTCTTTGTTATGTATGGGCGGCCTCTCTTGCTTCCACGACCTGCCCTGATCTTCTTCTGCTCAATCCTGTACAATTCTTTTTCAAGGCCGAGCTTCACCAAGATCGTGCGGACTTCCTTAGCCTTCTTGATGTTCTCCATGGATGAATCTATGACATTTACCAATGTGCTGAAAATATGACCATGAGTCTTGACTATCTCCGGGACCGCTGTTGCTGCGATTGCTGACCTGATTGCCTTACGCCTTTCCTTCTTGTTGATCTTCTCGTAGAATATCTTCGAGGATTTCGGCGGATGAGCGATCCTACCTCCAACAGCCGTAGGCGCGAAAGCTCCGACCCATCCCAATTGACGGCCTCGCTTCCAGATGACCTTCCTTGGTGTCCTTGCGATTCCCATACCATAAGCGCCTCGGTATCTCCTTCTACGCCTCGAGACTTCAGATGACGAACGCTGACCAGCTTTTGAGAATGCTCCGTAAGGAGTCCTTCCGTGAGTCTGAACTGCGATGAACGCACGCCTGATGATATCGGGTCGTACTTCCTCTGAGAATTGCGATGGCAGATCAAGCTTGCCTGATGGCTTCCCTTCGAGACTATAGATATCTGCTTTCATTGTTTACTTTCCAAGCTTATCAAAGTTATTTCCGGGACAAGAGGCTTCCTGCCCTGAGTCCTTATTGCGTCTATCAACACAACTGGTCGCTTTATCGGCCCTTGAACCGAACCCTTGACCAGAAGATAATCATTCTTGACAAGGCCGTACCTGACGAACCCGCCTTTAGGATTGATCTGCTTTGAATCTGAACTGACTTTCATTATCCACTTGTTGTACTCTGTCCTCGTGTGATATCCCATCTTTCCAGGCTGCGCGACTTTCCATGAAACGTGGCTTGGAACCCATGGGCCGAGAGTACCTATTCCCCTCTTCGTCTTCTCTGACTTGTGATGCCTTAGGGGAACGCCCATTCGCTTGACTGTTCCCTGGAAGCCCTGGCCTTTTGTAACGCCATGCGAATCCAGGAACTGGCCTTCCTTGAAAACATCCGTGATCTTCAAATCTTTACCTACAAGAGAATTCGCGAACTTGAGCTTCTCTTCCTTGTTCGCGCCTGACACAGAGACTTCGATTATTTCAGGTGATTTAGTGCCTGTGCCTGTAAGCTTAGGCTGTGACGCGATGACGAGCTTCAAGACATCGAAATCTTTAGGCTCTTGAGTTTTTTTAGAAGATGTATCATGAAGAATGAAAAGACCGTCAGTTGAATGCTTGTAGAACCTTAATGCAATGACCTTGACTGGAGGGCATTCGATGACTGTGACAGGCATCGCGACTTCCTCGCCTTTTGTGTTTGATGTCGGCCTGTTGTCGCGGATCATGACATGGGTCATGCCTGCCT
>DATDVX010000097.1:0-4235 GCA_035289885.1 Candidatus Nanoarchaeia archaeon
TTCAAAGACCTGCAGTGTCTGTGGCGCTATAGGCAAAAGAGAGAAGAACTGGTTCAGATGCGAGCATTGTAATTATGAAGACAATGCGGACAGGAATGCTGCCTTCAACATAGGCAAACGGGGTCTTAGCTACATGCTAGGATCAGGGGTAGAAGCTTCTTCCCGAAAGCCAATCGCGAAAGTGAATTGGCAAGCGCATGGCCATGAAATCGTGCAGGTTTGCAACCTACATTAAGAATGACTATTTATTGTGCAAAGCCGCTAAGTTTATTAATTGAAAAATCTTCAATCTGAAAAGGTGATATCAAATGAACAAGGACCTGAAAAGATGGCTGATCAGTGGGCTTGGGCTCGGGAAGAAGACTGTGAATGACATCGAGAACGAGATAACTAGATTGGCTAAGAAATACGGCTGGACAAAGCAGGAAGCCAGGGAACTTCTAGATGAGCTTAAGACTGAAGGAAACATAATGAAGGGGAAGGTCAGCGAAAGAGTCAAGAGAGTAAGAGCAAGATTGAAAGAGACGAATGCTGAAGTTTCCAAAGACGCCAGGAAAAGGGCAAGGAAAATCATAAAAAAAGCTTCCAAGACCGCTGCTGCGAAGATAAGGAAAGCTGGAAAAAGACTGGCAAGAAAGCTATGACCAAGAAAATACTCCTTTTTATCATTCTTTTAGCTGGGATTGTGAGCGCCAAGCCTGTGCTGAACTATTGGGTCGTTGATGAAGCTGGCATATTGAGTCCTGAGACTGAGCAAGCTTTGGTTGGCTTGTTTGAAAGCGTTGAAAAACAGACTACTGCAGAGATGGCGGTTGTTACTGTGAAGAGCCTTGAAGGGGAGCCTATAGAGGAATATTCCCTGAGTTTGGCGCATAACAACCTTGGAAAAGCTGACAAGGACAATGGACTACTGATTTTAGTTGCTGTCGATGACAGGAAATACAGGATTGAAGTTGGCCAGGGATTGGAAGGGATATTGAACGACGCGAAAGTCGGGAGGATTGGAAGGGAATACTTTGTCCAGTATTTCAAGGAAGGCAAGTATGATGAAGGGATATTGCTTGGAGCGCAGGAAATTGCCAAGATAATAACAGGCGATCAAGAGACAATACAAAAATATGAGCAGCAAGTTTCGATTTGGCAGGTGATACCACTTGAATTTTATTTCTGGATATTCATATTGATAATAATGTTTGTTGTTTCTGTGGCAAGGTACAAGAAACGCAAGAAGACAGACAATAGAGATTTTTTCCTGGCATGGGTGATGGCTGATATGTTCTCAAGAGGCGGAAGAGGAAGATTCGGAGGTTCAGGAGGATTCTCAGGATTTGGAGGCGGCGGATTTTCTGGAGGCGGCGTGGGAGGAAGATGGTAGACCATGGGAATATTTAAAAAGAAACATCTTCATCCTAAACCGATGGAAGATAAATCTCTGCTATGCCCTCGTTGCTTGAGTTTTGGGAAAGAGATAACTATGACCAAGAAGACAAAATTTGGCATAACAGTGGACAAGTGCCCGAAATGCGAGGGACTATTCCTTGACAAGGAAGAGCAAGGTCATGTTTTACAAAAGGCTGGCGAAAAATAGGAAGTCTGACCTAGCCTGATTTTTTAAAACTATATCTTATCAATGCTTTACTACTAATCCCTTTTTTATTTCAAGTTTAACTAAAAAGTGACATACCTTTTTAAATACATGCCTTATATCGCGACGCATGTACATTGATGCACATGTCCATTTGCGTGATTTCAAGCAGAAACACAAAGAAACCATATTTCATGGCCTGGAAGTTGCCAGAGATTCTGGATTGGACGCTGTTTTTGACATGCCGAACACAGATCCTGCGATTACTTCAAGGGATATCGTTGTTGAACGACTGAAAATCGCGAGAGCTGCAGATGTTCCTGAGGTTTTCTACGGGCTGTATATGGGAGTGACTGCCGATATTGAGCAATTGAAACTGGCAGTCGAGGTATGCCATGAATTCCCCGAAGTTATCGGGATGAAGCTGTATGCTGGCCATTCAGTAGGCAACCTCGGAGTTACGAGAGTTGAAGATCAAGACTTAGTCTATAGAACTTTGGCTGTCGCAGGATATGATGGCGTCCTTGTAGTGCATGCGGAAAAGGAAACAGTGCTGCACCCTAGCGTCTGGAATCCAAGCATTCCTATAAGCCATTGCCATGCCCGTCCGGAGTCTGCAGAAATTGCGTCTTTAGAAGACCAATTAAGATTAGCTTATGAATCAGGGTTTAAGGGGAAGCTGCATGTAGCGCATATATCATCCCCAAGAGCAGCCGACCTTGTTGTATCAGCAAAGGCTAGGGGAGTAGATATTTCCTGTGGAATTTGTCCTCATCATTTCATCTATGACTGGACGCAGATGCTTGACGAAAGAGGGATATTGTGGAAAATGAATCCTCCATTAAGAAGACTTGAAGCAAGAGACGAGATATTCAACTATTTAAGGCAAGGGAAGATTGACTGGATAGAAACAGACCACGCCCCGCATACTCTTGGAGAGAAAACTGAGAGTCCTTTCATGTCCGGGATTCCTGGGCTTGCATGGTGGCCGTTGTTTGAGGAGTTCCTGCGCCACAACAATTTTTCGGATGAACTGATAGAAAAGCTAGTATTTCACAATGCTGCCAGAAGATTCGGAATTGATGTAAAACGAAGCAAACGCCAAATAAATGACAGAAGGAAAGATTATCCTTTCGATCCATACAAGAAAATTGGTGAGGAAATCGGATGGCCAAAATGAAAGCCACTTCATTGGCAAGGCTAGATCGTTTTGCTAGGCTATTTGCAACGAGATTGCATCCTCAATTAGTCGTGTCACAATATTCTAAAGGAAGGTTGGATTTTATTGCGCGCTTGAAAGAAGAAATTGTAGAGGAAAGCCATGTTCCTAGTGATAACCTAAGCAGAGTCCTGTGGGGAATAAGGTTCAGAAGCCCGATATTAAATGCTGCAGGGATGTTCAAGAATGGCGAATGCTATGAAATTGTAGCTAGACAAGGCGCTGGAGCATACTTAGGCGGCACAGGAACATGGAATTCCAGAGGCGGAAATGAAAAGCACGGCGTCCACTTGCCGTTTACGCCTTACCCCCGATCGCATGCAGCTTCAAACTGGCTAGGATTGCCGAATGACGGCGATGAAATTAATTCCCTCGTTGCTTCTGGTTTTGAAAGACTTGCTGGAACGCCTGTCGGATGGAGCGTGATGGGCTCGCCTGACTTGAGCGGGGATGAGAAACTTGAATTCCTTATCAGAGGGATGAAACACTATGAAGCTGCAGGCGTCGATTTCCTTGAAATGAACGAGAGCTGCCCAAACACTGCGCATGTTAAGCCACAAGATGATGACATGGCAAGGAGACTGAGGTATGTGAAAGAGAGATTCCTTGATGAACGAACACGAAGAATACCGGTCATTGTCAAGTTCTCAAATGATACTCCTGTTGAACAAGTGCCACAACTACTGGACCTGCTTTTTGAACTAGGATATGATGGAGTGAACTTCGGGAATACGTCCACTGATTATGCTGCCAGAGCAAAAAGCATCCATCCTGCTGAGCGAAGGCTATATGAGTTCTTCACGCGAGTCTTCAAAGGAGGCATAAGCGGACGACCATTGAGGGAATCCTCCCTTGCGCTTGCTGGAGTTGCTGCTGACTATTTACGGGAAGGCAGGTCTTCACAGGAGTTCCATGTCATCAGGACTGGAGGCATAGAGACTTTGGCAGATATCCGCGACTCGGAAAGTGCTGGCGTCTCCTTGAACCAATGGTATACTGGATACTTTGAAAATTTCGCCAAACACGGGCATGCGGTCTACCGGCGATTACTTGAATAGCGATATCTTTAAAAACTACCTTCCAAACTAGCTTTTCTAGGTGATAATCAAATGTCTAAAATAAAACCATTATGGATTGTTATAGGAGTTGTAGTCCTGATACTCTTATGGGTCATGGGAAGCTACAACGGACTGGTCAATTCAAGGGAGACAGTCGACCAGTCATGGGCTGATGTCGAAGCGCAGTACCAGAGAAGACTGGATTTGATTCCAAACTTGGTGAGTACGGTGGAAGGCGCAGTTGACTTCGAGAAGGAAACCCAGACACAGATAGCTGCATTGAGAACTAGCGCGCAATCAGCCAAAACAGCGCTCGCGAATGCGCAGACAGGCGGGGAAAGGATCGCTGCAGTCAAGCAGGCTGAAGGCGTAT
>DATDVX010000098.1:0-2625 GCA_035289885.1 Candidatus Nanoarchaeia archaeon
GAAGGCGAAGGTGGAGGAGGAGGCGGATCTCTCGGTTCACGAAGTGCTGGGGGTACTGCTATTCCTGGTGGGACCCAAGGAACACGACCACTAGGGCAGCTCAAATCAGGATAATCATACTGGCAAGCACAAGCCAGACAATAGGGAATAGCATAAACGCACGTACTTTGGTAAGGTGGTGGGCAACATATTGGCGGATATCCAGCAATAGAGGCTGAACAGTAAGTAAGGCTGTTTCCATCGCATTGTTCTCCAGAATCAATTATTCCATCTCCACACACATTGCTAGCGCCAACTTCGCATTGGCAATTTTCATTGCACCTATATCCTGGGTCGCAAGCAGTTCCAACTTCGCAATTCTCGCTTCCACCAGTGAAACCATCTCCGCAACTGCCTCCATTTGAACCATAATCAAACCCGCCGTTGCTTCCAGGATTGCTGTCAGAACAATCAGGATCCCCGCTCAAAGCCTGGCATCCATCTCCAGATGCAGGTGTAGATCCTCCAGACTCTCCAATCACTGTAGAACCTCCGCCTTGCCCAAGATCGCTTTTGATCATCGAGAAGCACAGCTTAGTCTGCCCTTCAGTTATCTGAAAAACTCCAGCTCCATATGCCTTCGTCGTATAGGCAATCTCATTCTCCTGCCCTTTCGCCCGGAGAACGAATATGATCTCATTGCCAACAACTCCTCCGGAAACAAGCCCTTTCGGATTGTTGATAGTAACGCATTTGACGCTTCCGGGGCCAGCAGAATAGACCTCGTCAGAGGCAGCGGCAAGTATCCTGGCGTTTGCAGACACTCGATCAGTCCTGAAAGAGGAATTCCATTCCTCAGAGCCGACTAAAGCTATTATCACAAGAAGGATTACGAATCCAAACAAGAAGGGATACTCTATGCCAAACATCTGGCTTTTCTTCTTCCTCAAAATTTTGGCGCCTCTTTTCATCTCGGAAATTGAAAACAAGGCAGTGGAAATTGACTTCTTTCTCTGTGCAATGGTTGAAAAAGAGGCAAGCCACCACCTTATTTACATTGTTAGATTGGATTAATATTTAAGCTCTTCGCTATTCCATGTATCTAGTTATTTTTTCTTCCTGAATTCAGTTATCAGTATTATCGCCACGCCTATCACGTTCGCTGAGTCTGCTATGTTGAAGCTGGGCCACCATCCGAGGTTGATGAAGTCAATCACATACCCGCGAATAACCCTGTCAATGAGATTCCCTATGGTTCCTCCGAGCAACAACCCTGCGCCAAGCCAATTCATCTCCTTCCTGTAATGCCACACTAGCAACATCACGACAACTGCCGCAAGTATGAAGAAAATCCTCCCTCCCTGAAACAGCCCGAATGCAGCGCCGTAGTTCTTCGTTATGTCAAGGAATCTTCTCGCAAGGGCTTTAGTTATGTGGTCAAGAATCACGACTCCAAGCGCGATCAAGAAAAGCTTTCTTACCATCGTCTTTTTTCTTGCGCGACGTATGTCCTTTCCAGGCTCAGCAATCTCTCGTTTATGTTCTCAAGCCTTGCGTTTATCAGGTCAAGCTTGCTTATTATTATCTGCACGTCCTTCGAGTCCGGACCAGCGCTTCTCTGCATGCTGAATGCAGATCCATGATTGCTCATCATGGGCATCGGCTCGACGTCCGGCAATTCCCCCATATCTCTGTCTTTTGGCAGGCCTAATGGGTCAGATTCGTTGACCTCTAGTTTAGGTAAATCCATAGGCCCGATTTCGTCCTCTTTTTTCCCCTTGAACAAACTAAGCAAGCCCATGTTACCAAAAACTTTAATAAGTATCTTCATATTTAAACTTATTGAAAAGAGGTTCACATGGCAGAAAAAGCAGTTCTAGCTAAATTTCTTGGCTTGAAGGAGAAGAGCCTCGACAAGACAGGCGCGAAAGAGCCTGGCAAGGTTGAGCTGGGCGAGTTAAGCGGAAAAGGCAAGTTCAGCACCAAGGCCCGCTACCAATTGACGATAGATTCTGCCAAGCAGGGCGGCGTTGAGAAGTATTATTACTGGATGGAGGGCTTCATGAGGGCTCGTTTGCCTTTCGGCATAAACCTCAGGGAAGACTTCGGGTATATTGTCAAGGTCAAGGACATTTTCACAGCTACAGAGACAAGCTCCTACTGGGGCAACATCGAGCAGAGAAAAGGGGCGCAGCAGGAAAAGGTTTCTCAATATTTAGGTACAATCGGCAAGATGCTCAAGGACACTTTCCAGATCGTGCGCGAGCTGAGGATCCTGGATGAGAGGCTTGAGTATTACATCGGCGTCGACAAAGGGGACAAGGCTGCTGACTTCGCTCTTAAGGGAATCTGGGTCGACATGGTGGAGGGTGGGGCAAAAAACCCGGGTTCTGTCTACGGCTTGGCCAACACAGTCGGTTTCATAACATTGCCTGATCTTTTCTTCTCTACTTTCGTCAAGAAATCTTCTGACGTGACAGATGTCCTGGATAAGGACGGGAAGCTACAGGCTTTCAACAGGAAAGTCCGCGAAGTCCTGGCAAGGAAGTTAAAGCAATACTTGATATGGAAGGAAAAGACCCAGAAGGAACTGGAAGTCAGGAAGAACTTCACCTTGAAATACCTTAGGCAGCATTACAATACTAT
>DATDVX010000099.1:0-7262 GCA_035289885.1 Candidatus Nanoarchaeia archaeon
CAAAAAACTCCATGAGTGAAGATAAGCATGTTCATCATCGACATCAGGCTCCTCACCAATGTTGTCATCAAGTATTCAAACCACTGTATCTTCTCTATTATTGTCTCAGGTTCCCTTACTCTTATCCCATTGATGACAGTCCCGACAGTCTCGTCATCGAAATGCGGCAATAAATACAGCAAAGCATCCTTGTTCTCTATTGTCGTGTCAGAGTCAATCTCGACGAAGAACTCCCCTTCAGCGATTTCCAGCGCCTTGTTGACCGCAGTCGCCTTTGTATCCCCTGCTTTCCTATGCAGGTTTATTATCGTTATCTTATTTTCATATTTTCTGAGGATTTCAAGTGAATTGTCTGTTGACCCGTGGTTGACAGCTATTATCTGCAGCTTGTCTTTCGGGTAATTAAGGTTGAAAAGTGATTCCAGCGTCCTTCCGACGCCCTTCTCCTCGTTGTAGACAGGGACAGCTATCGTGATCAATGGGTTTCTGGAGCTTTTCCTCGCCTTCGCGTCCTTCACGAGGATCATCTGGACCCAAATCAATGTAATAAATAGTGTGACGTACGAGAATGCCCAAAATATGTACTCTGACATCTTACCCCTTTGTTGTCTCAGAACTTTTTAAATCTTCTGAAACTTCAGCGACCTGCTCGGCCTCCTTTTCGATTTCCATCTCAAGCTCCTCTTCCTCGCCTTCCTTCATCTTCTGGATTATCTCCTTGAAATCATCCTCAGTCATGTGCAATGCCCTTGCCTCGTTGTTCTCTGTTTCCAGCAGGTAATACAGGGCGTTGTTTATCGACGCCGGCACTCCAATGTCATCCTTCACATCTGCCTTTACCTTCTCAAGCACTACAAGCAATAGCTGCTTGTCATTGTTCGTTATCACGTTGTTCAATCCAGTCAACAGCATCTCTCTTATCCTTGAATAGTCCTTGTTGCTTGCAGCTCCTTTTGCCTTCTCGACTTCCTTCTGGAGCATTTCCTTCACTTGCGGCTCAGCTGTGTCGAAGTAATCGAAGAATCTTGGAGTCAGTTTCAATAATCTTGTCCTTCCATACTTCTCTGCCGTCACCAACCCCTGCTCTTTTATCATGTTTATGTGGTCATACGCCTTGTTGCCCCTGATTTTTATCACGTCGCTCTGCAAAGCCGGGTTCTTCCATGCGATGACTGCCAATGTTTTTGTGGTTGGCGAGTCCATCTCAGTTGAAGAAACCAATTGGTTTGCCAGATGCCCGTATTCTTTCCTTATGTTCAGCTTGTATTTCCCTTCGTTTTCCTGGATGTACAAGGCTGATTGCGAGTCATCATAGGATTTCTTAAGCTCTTCAACCAGTTCCTTCACTATTCCATCAGATCCTATTCCGGAAACCTTTCCGATCTCTTCCAAACTCATGAATTTTCCAGTTGTGAATAAGATTGCCTCTATCTTGTTCTTGTCATTCATCTGATGGCGTGTACGCGTACCTCAATATTGCCGCGAACCCTCCCATTTCTTTCAATTGCTGCCCTTCTCTCGTGTCTGTCGAGATTATATGGACTTTGGTCTTCATGGCTTCAGCTTCATCTTCAATCCCTTCCAGATCATATTCTTCAAGGTCTTCTGAAAGCAACACCATTTCAACCGCTCCAGCATTCAACGCTTCTCTCACCTGCTCTTTTCCATATGCTGCCTTTCCAGTCCCTTTCCCAAGCTCTTCGAAAAACTTCTGCATTACCTTCTTTTCCTGGATTATTGTCTCATTCGCCAGCAGCTCATGCGCTTTTTCAACCAGGTCATGCAAACCATGCTCGTCAGTGTAAGTTATGTCAAGCACTCCAATCACTTTTCTCCTAAGCTCCTCGTTCAGTTCTTCAACAAACTCTTCCTTTGTCCTTCCAGGGCCGCCGACCAATATCCCCTTTATCTGCGTCTTCATCGGAAGGAATTCTATCTTGAACGCTTCTGCGATTCTCTTCAAAAATTCTTTTGCCATGCCGTCAATCAGCCTTTCAAGTCTCTGAGAACTTTGGCCGCCCGCTTTAAACTTTCCCGGAACCCCTGAAGTGAAGTCTGTTATCACTTTTATCGCAGTCCCTCTCAACAATCCTACGGTGGCTTCTCTCCTGTCGACGACAATCAATGCGTAGACTTCATTCTCTTCCATCATTCCCTGAAGGATGTCAGTCTTGAAAGTCTGGTCACATCTGTAAATCCTTTGGTTGATAGGTTCAGGAGGCTCGACAACCCAGACTTTTATGTCAACCTTGTTGTCGCTCTCAGAAGCATTGCCTGCAAAAACAGCGACTCCATTTTTAGGCGTCTGCTTGTACAGTCTCAAAGCTCTTATCGCTCTTTCCAGCGAGTCAATGACATTGTTCCTTGTCCTCGCGTCTTTGATATTGGATGCAGTTCCCTGCTCATCCTGCAGATGCCCGACAATCTTGTCCAAGTTATATCCGGCAGGAGCGTACACGCTGACTAATTCAGTGTGCCTTCCCCTTATCTGGCTCAGTTCCCGCACTATCAGCTTGAGCTTCTTCCTCTCTTTTATGTCCATCTTATTCTATCCTGCACTTCTCTTCTTGCTCAATGAATTCGATCTTCTCTGCGCTTGTCACAGCTTTCAGATCATCTATGAACGGCATCAATCCTGCTTCAAGCTCTTTCTTTATCTTTATGCTTACTGGTTCTTTCATCGAGACCTTCTTTTCAGCCTTGTATTTCCTAGCAGCAGCTATTACCTCTATCATCACATCTCCTGATTTGTCTGCTTCTCCAATGTTTTCAACTTGTCCTGGCCATCCGGAAAGATGTATTGACTCAGTCTTCTCTTTCTTCATGAAATAATAAGAGTAAAGTTCTTCTGTCACGAACGGCATTATTGGAGCGAACAGCTTCAATATTGAATTAAGGCAATGGTACAACGTGAATTGCGCTGACAACCTTGCTTTCTCTCCTCTTTTGTCAGGATTGTACAATCTGTCCTTGCAGATTTCTAGGTAATAATCGCAAAAAACATTCCAGAAGAAGTTCTCAACATCCAATCTCGTTCTTACGTACTCGTAATTGTCCAGGCTTTCAGTGCTTGACTTTATCACGCCATTCAGCTTGTTCAAGATCCACCTGTCGCTAGCTTCCAATTCTATTTTTTCCTTGAGTTTGAAGTCTTCAAGGTGCATGAAGACGAATTTCGACGCGTTCCAGAGCTTTGTCGCCGTCTTCCCTGCTGTTATCAGCTCTTTTTCCTGGAAAGCCAAATCCTCTCCAAGCTTCGATCCAGCAGCCCAGAATCTTAACGCATCAGCCCCGAACTTGTCCAGTACAGCTTTAGGCTCTATTATGTTCCCTTTTGACTTTGACATCTTCTTCCCTTTTGGATCAAGCACATAGCCGCTTATCATTATGTTCTTCCATGGTATCTTGTTGTGGTGCAGCATGCTCTTAACTATGGTGTAGAACAGCCATGTCCTTATGATGTCATGTGCCTGCGGCCTTAAGTCCAACGGGATTTTCGTTTCATCCCAGTTTGTGAGTATCTGCGGCGTCAATGAAGATGTTGCCCACGTGTCCATCACGTCATACTCAGGAATCAGGTCTTTTGCATTCCCCTTGTAGCTCTTTGGCTTGTCTTTCAACGGATCGACTGGCAATTGTTTTTCATCAGCCAAGACTATTTCAGATGTCTTTGAATCATACCATACGGGGAACGGCACTCCAAAAAATCTTTGTCTTGAAATGCACCAGTCCCACTGGAGATTTTCCACCCAATGTACGTATCTTGCCTTCATGTATTCCGGATGCCACCTTATCTTCTCTCCTGCTTCAATGAATCTCTCTTTCTTGTCAAGTATCCTTATGAACCACTGCTTTGTTTCCAAAAATTCAACTTCAGACCCGCATCTCTCATGCACATTCACATGGTGCTTTATCGGTTTTTTATCGAGCAATAAATTATTTTTCTCCAGGTCCTCTATTATCTGCTTTCTCGCGTCCTTTATTTTCACTCCAGAGTATTTCCCAGCCAGTTCATTCAAAGTACCGTCCTTGTTCAATATCACCCTGTTCTGCAGCTTATGCTTGTGCCACCATTCGATATCAGTTTTATCCCCGAAAGTGCAGCACATCGCTGCTCCGGTTCCCTTTCCCATGTCAACTTGTTCATCTAATATTATAGGCACTTCCTGGTTGAATATCGGGACTTTCGCGAATTTCCATTTCAGTTTCTTCGCTCTCTTGTCTTTAGGGTTCATCATTATGGCTGAGCACGCTGCCAGTAATTCCGGCCTTGTGGTAGCTATTATAAGGTCTTCCTCTCCGACCTTGAATGCTATGTCATTGAAATGCGAGTCAAACTCGACATCTTCCAGTTCCGCTTGCGCTATCGCTGTCTGGCATGAAGTGCACCACATTGTAGGTGATTGCTGCTGGTATACATGGCCTTTTTTGTATAAATCGATGAAGGATCTCTGCGCCATGCTTATGCAGTTCTGGTTTATTGTTGAATACCCAGGGAAATTTGCTGACATCCCTATGTCTTTCCATGGCTTGAGGAACTCTTCTTTCAGCTCCGTTATGGTCTTGTAGCACAATGCTATGAACTCATGCCTCGGCATTCTTGTTCCCTTAACGTTTTTCAGCTTTTCAACCAATCTCTCTGTTGGCAGTCCATTGTCATCTGTCCCGAACGGGTAGAATACGTTGAAGCCTCTCATCCTCTTGTATCTTGCTATGAAATCCTGCTGGCTGTATGAGAACATATGGCCTAGGTGCGCTGCTCCCGAGACTGTTGGTGGTGGAGTGTCTATTATGAAGGGCTGGTTTTTCGACTTCTCATCGAATTTGTATGTCTTGTTCTTTGCCCAATAGTCCTTCCACTTGCTTTCAACTTCCCTGAAATCGTAGTTCTTTGGTAGTTCCATGGTTCCTTGCGTCATTCTAGTTTCTTATATATACTTTTTGTAAAATCAATCACTTTTTTGGCGTATTCTTTGTCAAACTGCTTTCCATAGTACATTATTCCGTTTCGGAAGTATCTCAGTTGATCTATGAACTGCACGTCCGCCTCCTTGTGGTTCAGCACTCTGAGATACGCAACCTCAGCTTCATGAGCGCCTTGTCCCGAGGCATGCAATCCTTTAAGAGCCATCTTCGCCCTTACAAGCCCCATTATTATGTCATAGCAGTTCTTTATCAGTGTGTTCGCGTTTTCAGCTGTGGCTTCAAACAGGCTAGTTGTTTCGCATAAGAATGCGTATGCCTTTTCCGAGTCGGTCTTGAGGAACCTTGCTCTTGGAATGTCAGGAGCCTGCTGTTTCACTATCCCTTCCTTGATGAAGTCTTCGAATTGTTTTATTATCATAGTGTTATTCCCCCGGCAAGCACAATGCCATTGCACAAATTTTCCATGAGATCCTTGTGAATTTCCTTGAAAGATCCGTAGAAGTTCAGGCTTACCTTCTTTTCCAGAGTTTTTTCAAATGCTGAGAGGTCCCTATCCTTTTCTTTCGTTCCGATGATTGCAAGGTCTATGTCCGAGGTATAGGTGTCATCTCCCCTGGAATAGCTTCCGAAGAGTATTATGGTTGTTCCCAGGAAATGTTCTTCGAGAAATGCTAGGATTCCTGATTCATAGAGCATCTTTAGGTTCTCAGCTCGTTTTATCTGCATTATCATTTGCGTGCGGTTAAGGCGAATATTCACAAGGTTCATTTCTCCCTGCTTTTCGATTTTTAAGTATCCAGCTTTTTCCATTGGAATCATTGCCTTAGCTATGGCTGTCGAAGAAACTTTCAGCATTTTTGCCATTGCACTTTGGTTGAGAGGCCGCCCCACATTCTTGCACAATAATCTGAATATTTCATGCTGCAATGATGTCAACTTTAGTTTAAACGTCTCCATTTTAGTTTAAACGTATCAACTTTAGTTTATATAGGTTTCGGTTCAGATTTTTCCCTCTTCACTCCAGTCCTTTTAGTTTTCAAAAGAACCTGGAGAAATAGTTCGCACTAGTCACAATACGGCTGTCTGGACTATTGCTTTTGGCATGGTAAAATCGTTGGGAAATGAGTTATTTAAGGCTTTCCATAAAACTTTAATTATCTGGTTTCTTATATTGCCATAAATCTTCTTTCAAACTATTAAACACTTCCTGGTATGTTTCTTTGCAGTTTTCTGTTTGCTCTTTTAGGTCATTGCCAAATTGAGGTAGTGTAGTTAAGGCAGAATACTTGTCATTATCAGATCCATATATCAAGCACAAAATATTAAAAACACGTTGCTCTGCCGGGGGATGCCTGCCCCAATAATCCAGCTCTTTTTTTTCAGATTTACTTAATAGAAAATAACTCATTGCATTAATGGCGCTTTCCCCTAAATCGCTATTTATTAGTATTAATACGGATATAGCATCAGCTAGAGCTTCTCTCTCATATTCACTACTAACATAAGACAGGCCCGGCATCTCGTGAAGAGCATGGCCCATTTCATGGAATAATACAAAAAGCAAAATATCATTTACGACCTTGTTAATCTTATCTTTCGGTATATTTGAGTTATTACATCGTCCATAAAGATATAATATAAACTCATAAGGGATTACTATAGAAGAATCAGTAATATTATAAAATGGTCCGAATTCTGCGCAATTGCATTCTTTAACAATTATTGTAACATCTTTTGGTAAGAGCATAACACCATTTAGCTGGTCAGTAATTTTTTCAAAAGATCTATTAGTCCTTAAATATTTGTATAAAGAATCATAACTTTGGGTTTTAGGTTTAATGTACTTCACATTAAATTTACCTGTATCGTTAACATAAATCACTATACCAACAACTATCAAAATTAGTATACTAATACATATTATTTTTTTAATTGACCCCAATGTTGAAATCACCCAACTTTCATATACTCAAAAACTTTATAAAACAACTCTAAACTAGAAGTAGACGAATTATTTATCGACGATGAAGACTCAGCCCTTAGATTTCTCTGCAATACCTTTATTAAAAGACCAATCCTCGGTATTTCTATGCAACTTGCAATAACATCCGATGACTTGAACCTAAGAATCGACAAGTTCCTCCGAGCCAGGCTAGTCAACGCTCCCCTATCAGTCATCTTCAAGTTCTTGCGCTCAAAAGTCAAAATCAATGGCAAGAAAGTCGAGCCATCATACAGGATAAAGGAAAATGATTCTATAGAGCTTCTGATTTCAGAGCAGGAATTTGAAAATCTATCGAAGACAAAGAATAAGACTCCCCAAAGGCAGACTTTCA
>DATDVX010000100.1:0-6434 GCA_035289885.1 Candidatus Nanoarchaeia archaeon
TGCTTCAGGAAAGCGAATGAAGCCATACAGAAAGACTTCCCTATCGAAGTATACTTCATTCCAATGGAAGAAGCTGTAAAGGATGGAAATCTTTTCAAACTGGAAACAGGATTCAAGCATACTGCTCTAAAAGAAGTAAGGATAGTCGACATAAAAGGTCTGGTAAGGGAAGCTGACGGGGGAACGCACGTGAGAAGCCTGAAAGAAGTAGGAAAAATCGAGCTATTGAAATGCGAGAACAGAGGCAAGGGGAGGAAAAGGGTTTATTTCACAGTAAAATGATTGATTATTCGAAATTCGAAGGACTAGAGAACGGCATAACCATGTCATCAGAGCTATATCCTGATTCGATACTGAAAGTGAGCTACATGCCTGTGCCTGGCCAGCCGGACAGATTTTCGGTTCGAGGCATAGCATTAGCGCCTTCGAGGACAGACCCTGCTGCGTTCTTTATTGCCTATGCGGATGGGGAGACAGAGGTCGGTCCTGGCGTCTCGCCGGAGTTCAGGCGGATATTGACCATGATGCATGTGCAAACGCTCGAGGCAAGACTTAAGGAAGCCCTGGAAAATGAGCTCAGGATATAAGATTTTCGCAGCTATACTCTATTCTTCAGATGAAATGCTTTACAAATCGATTGCTGAGCTAAAGAAAACCTTCGGCGAAGTTGATTTTGAAACCAAAGAGTACGACTTCGGGAAATTCACCAAGTATTACGAGAGAGAAATGGGGAAAAACCTGAGAAAGAAATTCGTGTTCTTCAAGGAATTTTCGAATATCAACATGGCTGATGCGAAAAAAATGACAATGGGGATAGAGAAGAGATTCTCAGTCGATGGAAAAAGGAAGGTGAACATCGATCCAGGTTATTTAAACGAAAATGAGATGGGTATGCCTACAACAAAGTATCTGAAATTCAAGACCTTGCTGAAAGAAGGGATATACAACCAAATAATCTATCGGTTCGATGATGGGATAAAGGAAGCTGAAGGAGCCTTCCCGGATTTCAGGAGCGATGAAGTGAAATCAATCTTTGCAAAGGTTTTTATATCACTGAAAAATAAATGAATCCATGCTCTGGCTGATAATACCACTGGTAGCTTTCTGCTCTGTAATAATCGCCGGGTACATAAGGAACTTCACCCAAGAAGAGCTTGCTGAAGGCGAGAGATACTTCAAGATACTGCAGATAATATTGTCTACATCTATAGCAATCCTCCTGTTGTTCAAGCTCCAAGCAAGCTTGCCTGTGATCGCCTCGGCAATAGTCGGGATAGCGACGGCTCACTTCCTGAAAGAGAAGTGGCTTTACCTCGGGATTTCGATGGTCGCTAGCTTGTTCATATCGCTTGAATGGTATGCGCTGATAGCGTCTTTGATATTCATATATGGCTTGCCTTACGGGACCAGGCACACGAAAGTATGGAAAAACCTAGTGCTCTTCTTGCTTCCTTTTGCATTTTTCTTCCTGAAGGGTTTCGCAACAGAATATTCATCGATAATCGCAGGGTTCGTGGCAGGAAGCCTGCTGCTCAGGGAATAAGGCCTTTTCAAAAGTCTTTTAAAAGCTTCTATCCTTTCGGGCCTTGAAATGAAATACACAATCTTGGATTGCTACACTGATGAGCCTTCAGGCCTTGGAGTCCCGCCTTACCTAGGGACTTACCCAAGATACTTAGCCGGGAAATTCGGGAAAGTTGATTACATCACGATAGATGATCTTAGATTGCATGAGATATACAAGAGCAAGAGGAAAAACGAGGCAAAGACGAACATAAAGATATACAACACGACAAACCAGGACATAGGAAGGATACTGAAAGAGACGAAAGTCCTGCTTGTCAACCTTGGAGTCCACACGCCTGGAAAATATCTTAGTGCTGTGCCTGGAACACTGAAGGAAGTCATTCCGCTAATAAATGATTTGAAATGCAAGAAGGTGCTTGTCGGTCCGGCAAATTTCGGGACGCAGCTCACTGGAGGAAGGAGCTCGGAAAACTTCAACCTTGATGGGGTCTTTGATGACTTCATATGGAAGATATTCGAGGACTATGATGAGCTGAAGGAATATGCAATCAACGGAGCGTACATCTTCAAGAAAATCCCAAGGGAATCCATAGTCGAAATCGAGACTGCAAGGGGATGCCAGTTCGGCGCATGCAGTTTCTGCACTGAACCACTGAAGTATGGAAGGAAAGAGCAGTACAGGGACCAGGATGACATACATCTTGAAGTGAAGGCCCTCATGAAGAATGGGGCGAAGCACATAAGGCTCGGAAAGCAGAGCTGCATCTTCTCCTACAAGAATGGCGAAGTGAAAGAGATCGAAAAACTGATGAGGCCCTTGGCCGAGATGAAGCTGAAGACTTTGCATGTTGACAATGTCAATCCTAATTTGGTGAATGAAGAAAGAGCCAAGATCTTCGTCGAGACATGCACTCCGGGGAATGTAGCTGCTTTTGGCGTCGAGAGCTTCGACATGAAAGTCGTGATAGCGAACAAGCTCAACACAAAGCCTGAAATAGCCATGAGGGCGATAAGGATACTGAACAAGGTCGGAGCTAAAAGAGGGGAGAATGGGCTGCCTTATCTGTTGCCCGGGCTGAATCTGATACTCGGGCTGAAGAACGAGGATGAAGAGAGCCTGAAGATAAACTATGATTCACTGAAAGAGATAATCGATGAAGGACTATTGTTGAGAAGGATAAACATCAGACAGGTTGTCACATTGCCTGGCACAGAGATGGAGAAGACAGGTTACAAATACCTAAAGAAGAACAAGACAGCTTACTTCAATTTCAGGAAGAAAGTTAGGAACGACATAGACAGGGAAAACCTGAAAAGGCTCGTTCCAGCAGGCACTGTCTTGAAAGATGTGAGGATGGAGATATACGACGGAAAAACCACGTTCGGCAGACAGATGGGAACATATCCTCTGGTAGTTGGGATAAACAACAGGCTTGAGCTTGAAAAGTATTATAATGTCAGAGTAACAGATTATGGCCTGAGGAGCATAACAGGAGAGATTGTGAAATGACATTCTATCTTATAGGCATCGGATTGGCAGACGAGAAGGACATAACAGCCAAAGGGCTTGAGGCAGTGAAGAAGGCGAAGAAGATATATCTCGAGAACTACACCTCAATGTTGCAATGCTCTGTTGAAGACTTAGAAAGATTCTATGGTAGGAAAGTGATATCAGCGGATAGAGAACTCGTCGAGAACAGGATAGACGAGGTCGTATCTGACGGGAATGCACTGCTGATCATCGGCGATGTGTTTTCCGCGACAACTCACATAGAATTGTTGCTGAAAGCCAAGGAAAAGAAGATAGAGTTGCAAATAATCAACAACGCGTCTGTGCTCACTGCAGTTGGAATCACAGGTTTGGAGCTTTACAAGTTCGGAAGAGTCATATCGATACCAAGGGACAATGAAAATGTCGACAGCCCTTACAAGTACTACCTGGAGAACAAAAAAATCGGGTTGCATACTCTGTTTTTGCTTGATGTCGCGCCTGAATTCATGACGTGCAGGGAAGCATCGGACTATTTGATCAAGAAAGGGCTCCCGGAAAATACAAAAGTCGTGTGCTGCGCAGCGCTCGGAAGCCCGAAGCAAAAGATTTCTTACGGCAAGGCCTCTGAAATCTCAGTTAAGGGAACTCCGCAGTGCCTGATCATCCCGGGAAAACTGCATTTCAAGGAAGAAGAAGCATTGAATCTTTATGCGGCGAAGAAATAAAAATTCATTTGCAAAAAATTAAATTTTAATCCGCATCATGAAATTTTTTCTGAATGCAAATAAAGATAGATTTAAATAGCAGTTTGCATTAGTATTTTATGAAACAAAACATGCTGTCAAATAAAAATAATTTGATTGCAAACACAGATTTACCATTTGCAAACCAGAAAGAAAAGAGAGGAAACACTTTCATAACAAATATTCTCCTAGATGTTTCTTCAGCAATTGAATACTTGATGTTAACCTTTGTATCAACTCACAAGGAGGTGTCATAATGGCAAAGAAAAAGAGACGAACAGTTCATAAGAGGAAAACGACTCACAAGAAGAGATCAACTCGCAAAAAAGCAAAGAGGCGAAGGTAACACCCCTCTTTTTTTTCTTTTTTTCAAAATCTTTTTAAGTGCTTAACAACATCTTTCTATCCTAATGAAAGTGATACAAGTCATCATAAAGCCGAATGCGCCAAGGACTGAGATAACAGAGGAGAATGGAATTTTCAAGATAGCGTTGAAGGCCAAGCCGGAAGACGGGAAAGCAAATCAAGAGCTGATAAAGCTGCTGTCAAAACACTTCAAAGAAGAGATAAAGATAATCTCCGGGAAAAGCAGCAGGGAAAAACTTGTCAGAATCGGCTAAGCCTTGAATGAAAGCGCGTTCTTCATATCGTCATGCAGGACTTCTCCTGTTTTCGCGTCAATCTTAACGTTTAGTATGTTGAAGCTGCTTGTCAGGTAGCTTATGTTCCAGATTGCCTTGCCTGTGTTCTGCAGGATAACTATCTTCTTGTTAGGGGCTTCGCCGGAATACTTGTTGTTTATCAGCTTGTCAACAGCGATGAGCGCGTGGCTTATGTCGATGTTCACATTGTCAATCTTGAGCTCGTTCAGTTTCTGGTTGTCAACCTTGAACACTTTCGATCTTTCTTGCAATAATCTCGGCTCTTCAGACGCTATGAAAGAAGTTATAGTATCGTTCTTGTGATTGTAGAAATCAAGCTGCCAGTTCTCCTCTTCACTATTGCCTATGATGCGGAAAAAACTGCACAAGTAGAATCCCTTGTTCTTAGCTTCCCAATCCTTGTAAGCCTGGGAATGCAGGACCTTATCCAAAGTTACTTTCAACGATGTCATGCTCGTGATTGGATCTCTTTCTTGAGCTGGCTGATGAAGTCATCGAGCTTGATGCCGAAGCTGACCTTCCCTTCTCTTGTTCGGACAGCGAGGGTCTTGTTGTCGACTTCCTTGTCACCGATAGTAATCATGTAATTGACCTTTTCAAGCTGCGCGTCGCGGACTTTCTTGCTTATAGTCTCGTTTGAGATGTCTAAGCTAACTCTAATGTTAGAATCCTTCATCTTCTTGCATATTTCCTCCGCGAACTTGATATTTCTATCAGTTATAGTCATTATCCTCACCTGCTCGGGGCTTAGCCATAACGGGAATTTTCCAGCATAATGCTCTATGAGGAATGCCATGAATCTTTCATGCGTTGACAGAGGAGCGCGATGGATAACAAAGACTTCGTTGTTCTTGCTCCCTTTTTCGTCTATGTAGTACAATTCAAATCTCTTTTTTGCAGCGAAATCCAACTGGACAGTTGACATCGTTTCTTCCCTGCCGAAGACATTCTTGAACATGATATCAATCTTTGGCCCGTAGAAAGCGGCTTCGTCAGCTTTTTCGATGAACTTCATGCCTAATTTCTTGAGAACTTTCCTCAATGCGTCTTCTGCAAGCTTCCAGTTTTCAGGCTCATCAATATATTTCTTCTTGTTTTTCGGATCATGCAGGGATAATCTAAACCAGTAATCTTTCAAATTAAATATTTTGAAATAATCTTTAATCATGCTCAATACATTTTCAATCTCTGATTCAACCTGGTCTTTTCTGCAGTATATGTGGGCGTCATTCATCCTCAAGCTTCTCACTCTCAACAAGCCTGTCAAAGTTCCAGATAATTCATTTCTGTAGCAAGTTCCAAATTCAGCAAGCCTAATTGGCAGCTCCCTGTAGCTGTGCTGCTCATGAAGGTATATCAAATGATGCAGAGGGCAGTTCATCGCCTTGAGATAATAAGTTCCGTCATCCATAACCATCGCAGGGTACATGCTTTCCTCATAATATGGTAGGTGGCCTGACTTAATGAAAAGTTCTTTCTTTGCTATGTTCGGCGTTGAAACTCTAAGATAGCCGGCTTTTTCCTCTGTCTCTACTGCAAGCTTCTCAACTTCCATCTTGACAGTCTCTCCTTTCGGAAGCCAGATTGGAAGTCCTTTTCCTGCGAGTTCAAAATGAGTGAATAATTTTAGCTCTTCTCCAATCTTAACGTGATTCCTCTTCTCTGCCTCTTGAAGATTATGCAAGTGAACTCTTAATTCCTTATCTGATTCCCATGCGGTGCCGTAGATCCTCGTCAGCTGCGGGTTCTTCGCGTCGCCTCTCCAGTAAGCGCCGGCAATCTTCAGCAGCTTGAATGCCTTAACCTTCCCGGTTGATTCAAGATGACCTCCGCGGCACAGGTCAATGAAATCTCCCTGCTCGTAGAAAGAGACTTCCCCTTCCTTAAGGTCCTTGAGAAGCTCAAGCTTGAACTTGTTTCCCTTGATGAGAGCTTCAGAATCCTTCTTTGACTTTTCAATCCTCTTCAGCTTGTAATCAGCCTTGACTATCTTTTGCATCTCCGCCTCAA
>DATDVX010000101.1:0-3416 GCA_035289885.1 Candidatus Nanoarchaeia archaeon
TAAGGCCTTCCATAGTACCTGTTGTATCTTATGTAATCAAGCAGCCTTATGTAATCGATGTCATTCCTCGGGACTTTTATTATGGTATTAACAACATTCGGCTTTTGTTCCTGCCTTATGATTATAGGCCTTGGCTTAGCCTCTGTCTTCGGAGCGACATTGAGTATAATTGGTCTTCTTTTCACAGGCATCGTTTCCAGCCATTCATCGATGTGCTTTTTCAGGTAGAGCAAATATAGGACAAGTAATATCAATGCAACGACGAATATCAGCGGCGCGGCGAATGGCATCCCGTTTGTTATGAATATCAGCAAGAGGAATACTATCACTTCAAGTATGCCGACAAGAACTGCCTGTGTGAATCCTTTGAACATGGCATTAATTGGTTTAGAACGGCATTTAAATTATTTGCTTACCCATAGACGTGGTTACAAAGCACGCATACGATGAATTTCCCGTATCCAAGCGGGATATATCTGTATACTTCGCACCCGCACTTCGGGCATTTCTTGTGTGATTCGTATTTTATTGTCATTGCTTTGGAAAAATATTGAAGTTAGAAAAACGGTTTATAAAGATTCTGTTTTTACCACTGCTAGATTATCCGAACCATTTGACAAGCCCTTCTTGCTTGTCCTCTGTCTTGCCGAACACGCTCTCGATTCTCGTCTTGGTTATTTGCAGTATCTGCCTCAGGTAAGTGTTGAAGTCGTACTTCTCTGCCAATGCAAGGCTCGGTTCCAGGTATTTCACTATGCTTCCTTCAGATATTGTGAAGATTATCTTCCCGCTGCATGCTGTGCATTTCCCCATCAGCGGAGGTCTCCTGAATTTCTCATTGCAGCCGACGCATCTGAATTCCTGCTGCGAGAATTTCCTCATGTTGCCTTTGATATCCCTTATGAAATGCCTCTCGATCACCAGCCTGGCGACATCAACCTCGTCGACAGCGCGTATCTTCTCTGCCAGCTCCATCTGGCCCTTCACCTTTTCTTCCATAGTGGGGATTGATTTGTAGCTGCTGCACACCGCTCCGTGGTTTATGTCAGTGGTGTCATGCGTGAACATGAATCCTTCAAACTCCTTGTCTGTATTGACTATGTCATTGACGATCTTCACTTTGACTTCCCATGGGAACTTGTATTGCTCTGCTGCCTGGTACAGCTCCAGTGGATATTCTGTGCATATGTCAAGGTTGAATACCATGTTGTCGACTTCCGAAGGTATGAGCGCGCTCGTCAATACCAATGGCTCATCCTGCTTTCCTCCTCGGTGTGCTGGCAGGAAATGTCTTGAAAAATTCAGCAGGCCGTCCATCAGGAGTATGACGCAGGCTTCATCTCCGTCGCAATCCCTTCTCATGATTGAATGGAAGTATGGATGCGCTAATAATCCCTGGACTCTTGAGAATCCGATTATCCTTCCAAGTATTCCGGCTGAAGTGTGCGGGCTCATGCCTATCACCAGATGCCCGACCAGGTCTTTTTTGCTGTTGAGGTTGTAATACCTCTTCAGCCCGTACATTTTCTCAAGTAGGTCATCTATGAAATTAGCTACCCTGAAAAGCACTTCATCGCTTCCCTCTTCAAGGCTTTCGAGGTTCGCCGGCAGTATGACATCCTGCGGCTTCAATTCAAGTATCTGGTAATCATCGACGAGCGCATTGCCATAGACATCTGTGTTGTAGCCGAGCTCTCTAAGTTTCTGCACAGAAGTCCCTATCTCTTTCGGCTTGAAGTTGGTGAGAGTCATCTCGGTCATGTCATACCTTATGGTGCCGTCCTTGTTGACGTACAGTAGATTCTTCGCTCGCAATATCCCTTTAGCAAGATGCTCTGGTTCATGGTCCTCGTTTGAAGTTCCCTTCACTCCCTTTATCAACGCGGGATAATCCCGCGTGCCGAGCATCTCCAATGCCTTGTTGAAATGCTGGTGGATGTCTATCTTCTGCGGCTTGTACCTCACAGCATCTTCAGAAAGCTTTTCATCGGCGACATCCCCGGATTTCCTGTGGTAGTATCGTTGTTTAGTCTTGACATGGCATCTCTCGCATGTCCTGTATATCGTCTCTTCCTCGCATGAGGAGCAGTATCTTATCGGGAAATCAGAGTTTACATAGCCTTTCTCCAGTGCAAACTGGAAGCTTCTCAGTCTTCCGCCTTCTTCGCCGACAGGGAACAGTATCTGCGGGCTTCCGGCCATCTTCCTCATCTTCGCTTTTTCTGGCCTTCCCATCCTCGCGCCTATGAAAGTCCCGGATTTGTCCCGTATCTTCACGCCGCTGAGTCCGGATACAGTTTCCAGAACGCTTTTGTCATTCTCCTCGTACTTGTCGAGGTTTGTCCCGAGCGTGAACAGCAATGCCTTCGCCCAATCCCCTTCAATCACTATGTATTCGTTTGTCGCTACATCATGAGGCACGCCCAATAGTTCTAATGTCCTTTTAGGGTCAGTGTCTAATATCTCGAGAGAGACATCGTATGTGTAAGGCACGACAATCTTCTCGTTCTTTATGCTACCTGTCTTCAGCCACTCGATTAGGTGGTTGAACTGCGGCTTGCTTATGTCTTTCCAGTGGAAAGTGTATCTCGGATGCAATGGCACTTTCTTCTCGTTGCACAGCCTTATCGCTTCGTCAACATCGACATTTTTCTTGTCATGCCCTGCTTCAAGCTTCCACCATTCCTCGCAATAGCCGGGCGGCATCAGCCTGTGCCCTCTGTCAAGGAAATCTCCGTAGTTAATCATGATGTCTCCAAGGTAGATTATTTCTTCGATGTCAGGCACGCATTTCTTCGCTTCTTCCTCTGTTTCAAGGAAAAGCACTTTGCCATTCTTCAGCTTGACGACAGGCCCTTCGATCTGGTCGCAGGTTGCTATCACTGTTGATTTTCCGGGTCGTTCGACTTTCAGCTGCGTGCCTACTGCTATGAAATTGTTAAGCACGGCCATTGTCGCAGGATGCAGCGCATCGCTTGAGAACCCGGTGTTCCTTCCTCGGCCATATCTCAATCTGAATCCGCCGCTTGCCATCGGGTATGTCAGCACAGGCCTTCCTGCAACTATGTCTTTTATGAAAGTATAATCCGGTTCCACCAGGGATTTTTCAGAGGTTTTCCCCTTTGCTTTGATCTTCTTCTGCAGCTCTATGAACTTTTCAAGGAAATCCCAGTGCTTCAGGTTGAAGTCTTTCGCGAATTTTGAGAGGTTCTTGTTGAGCTTCACCGCTTTCTGCGCGACGCCTTCAGCAAGCACGAGGCATGGCCCGTTCCGGACTTTGTTCGCTGCAATCCTCGCGAGGTTCGTGTAGTTGCTCACTTCAACGACTTCGCTTGGATCGCCGTCGATCTGCACAGGTATCCTCTCAACCAGGAATTCTATCTCTTCAGGTGATGGCAGGTATTGCACATTGGTGA